>VBLA01000243.1 GCA_005879245.1 Deltaproteobacteria bacterium | reverse complement strand
CGGCAGCCCCCCCGCCACGCTGTGGGCGAGCACGCGGTAGAGCCTCCGCATGATCGCCCGCCCCGTCGGACCCAGCCGGCCCGCAATCTGGCCCACGTGGCCGATCTCATCGCCGAGGATCTCGTCGTACAGGAGGCGGATGCGCTCGGCGACGGGCGGCTCCTCGGCGAAGAGCGCAACCCCGCGGTCGCGGAGCGCGCGGAACATCACGCAGCCCACCATCTCGGCCGCGCCCGCGAGCGGCAAGTGCCACTCCTCGCGAAGCGCGATGGTCAGCCGGATGATCACGCGCGCGAACAGTGCCGGCGGACGCGGATGTACGGGGAGGCCGAACATGCCGACCACGTCAGCCAGCAGGCGGGTGTGGTAGAACTCCTGGAGCTGGATGTGTACGCGGACGGGGTCGCTGTCGGCGGTGATGCGACCGTAGAGCTCCGCGAGCCCGACGCCGAAGCGCTCCGCCTGGTTGGCCTTGGCCGTGACCACGAGCCAGAGGGTCCTGTCGTCGAGGCCCCGCTCCGGGCGGCGACGGGCGAGGTTCCGGAGGTAGGCCGCACGGTCGATCGGGAGCCGGGACCGAACGGGGTCGCGTACCAGCCGCTCGAAGAATGCCTCTCGCCGGGAGAGCGTGTGCCGTGCGAAGTCCGGCTCACCATCCCGGGCAATGAGGAACTCGAGGTAGCCGTCCGCCGACGTTTCGCCGGTCATGATCCCTCCCCACGGCTCGCGACGACGATCACGAGGGCTGCCGTCACGAGCAGCGCGAGCAGGAGCATCCCCATCGTCACCGAGCTCGCATCCAGCGGGGTGACGAACGTCGGCATCCCGCTACCGACCAAGCCGCCAATCGGCGTCATCATGGCGTCTCCTTTCTGCGGCACACGATACGGATCGGGTCGGACCAGCCACAACCCGCCGGCAGCGTCATTTTTCACGGTCCGGACGGGCTGGTACGCCCGGTTGGTGGGCATGGTACGAACGGGCTATTGGTGGGCGCCGCCCGCCGGTCGATACTGACCAGGGAGCCGAGCGTGTCGCGCGAGACGACGAAGGTCCTCCTCGTGGATGATCACCCCGTGTTCCGCGAGGGGCTGCGGCAGTGTCTCGAGGCACGGAAGGATATCCGCGTACTCGCCGCGGTCGGGACCGGCGAGGAGATGTGGAAGGCGATCCGTGCGCACGGACGGCCGCAGATCGTGCTCATGGACGTCGAGATGCCGGGCGAGGGCGGGATCGAGCTCACCAAGGCGCTGCACGAGAAGCATCCCGAGATCCGCGTCGTCATGATGACGGCGTTCTCTGACTCGGAACGGGTGTTCGCGGCGCTCAAGGCAGGAGCCGTCGGCTATCTCCTCAAGAACGTCTCCCCCGAGGAGATCCGCGCGACGATCGAGCGGGCGGCGGCGGGCGAGCCGATGCTCTCCGGGGAGATCGCCGGCCGCGTGCTCCGCGAGTTCGAGCGCGAGCGGGAGGAGGAGCGCTACCGCGAGCAGCTCGCCGGCCTGACGGCGCGCGAGGAGGAGATCCTGAAGCTCCTCGCCACCGGCGAGTCGAACCGCGAGATCGGGAAGCGGCTCTTCATCAGCGAGCAGACGGTGAAGAACCACGTGGCGAGCATCTTCCGGAAGCTCCAGGTGAACGACCGGACGAAGGCTGCACTGCTCGCGGTGAAGCTCGGCCTGGGCGAGAAGCGGCCGTCATGACGCGCGCGGCGCGAGGGCTCATGATCGCCGCGGGCGCCGCGGTGGCGGTGTGGAGCGCGCTCCAGTTCCGGCTCGCGGACTGGCCGATCTACGTCGTGTACGTGGTCCTTTCCGTCCCCCTCTTCCGCTTCTACGTCGAGGTGCTGCCGTCCCTCGTGCTGCCCGTGCCCGGGCTCGCGCTCACGATCGGCTTCCTCTACGTGGGTGGGCCGCCCATCATCGTGCTCCGTCTCGCCGAGCCCGTGCTGACGAGCTGTCTCCGCGCGCTCGTGCCCGCGCGCTGGCGCGACCGGCTCGTCGGGGCGTCCGTCGGGGGCGCGGGCGCAGTCGCCTCGCTGTTCTGGATCAAGGAGTGGAGCGGGCGCGCCGCCGCCGCGGCCGAGTGGGCGCAGTTCGCGCTCGGGCTGGCGGCGCGGTGGTGGGTCGTGTCACGGCTCGTGCCGGGCGGCGATCCCACGCGCCACCCGGCGGCGATCGCGCTGGCGGAGCTCGTGGGCTACGCGGGGTGGGGACTCCTTTCGATGTTCCCGATCTACTACTACCGCCCGTTGTGGTTGTCGTACCCCCAGTCCGCGGGCCTGCGCGGGGCCCTCCAGGACCTCGAGCTTGTCTTCGTCATGACGTTGACGCCGCTCGTCTTCCTGATCGTGTACGGCTACGCGACGCACGGCCTCGCCGCGAGCGCGAGCATCGTGAGCGTCTGTCGGCCATCGGCAAGATGTCGTCGGTCGTCTCCCATCAGATGCTCCAGCAGATCGGGCTGATCGGCATCCATGCCGACCTCATCCGTCATGCCGACGGCGACGACCTCGCGGCGGCCGTCGCCCAGGCGAAGAGCAACGCCGCCGCCATCGAGGAGGCACTCGGCGGGGTGAACCGTGTCCTGAGAGACCTCCTCGTGTTCAGCCGCGATCTCCGTTTGAACCTGTACGAGCATCGACTGGCCGACGTCCTGGCCGAGTGTGTCGAGGAGTGCCAGGCGCAGGCGGCCGAACGCGCCGTGACGCTTCGCCTGGAATGTCCCGCCGAGCCGACGGTCGTCCTCGACAAGCTCAAGATGAAGCAGGCCGTCGTGAACGTGCTGCGGAACGCCATCGAGGCCTCGCCACCGGGCAGCTGGGTCGTCGTGCGGGGGAGCACGCGCGACGGCTGGGCGGAGGTGGCGATCACCGACCGTGGCCCCGGGATCCCCGAGCCCGACCGCAACGCCATCTTCACGCCCTTCTTCACCACCAAGGAGCAGGGGACGGGACTGGGGCTCGCCATCGCTCGTGAATTCACCGAGGCGCATGGGGGCCGGATCACGGTGGAGAGCGAAGAGGGGACCGGCGCAACCTTCGTTCTCCACCTGCCTCTGCGCCCCGCCGGCTGGGGATCGGGTCAGCACGCCGCGCGTTGACGGAACCGCGGGTTTCTCGCTATGGCGCGCCAAGGAATGGCCGGGCACCACGGCTGACGGCCTGCGGGAGGGAACGCCACGAAGCGGGCCCTGTCCCGCCTGAGAGCCGAGGCCGCCATGGCGGCGGTGATGGCGAGCGCCGCCGGGCACCTCTGCCTCTATCGCCTGTCGGCGCTCGTCTGGGGGCGATCCCCAGGACGCGCGCTGCTGCTTTTTCGACACTGGGGGCGGCGAACGTGGGACTGGCTCGGGGTCGACGTCGAGCTGCACGGTACGCCACCGTCGCGCCCGTGCCTCTATGTCGCGAACCACCGGAGCTATCTCGACATCCCGATCCTCGCTGGCGTGCTCGGCGCGAGCTTCCTCAGCCGCGCGGACGTGGCGGGCTGGTGGGTGATCGGCGGGGCAGCCCGAGCGATCGACACGGTGTTCGTCGATCGCGAGGATCCGCGGGCTCGCATGCGCGCGGCGCGAGCGCTCGCCCGGCGCCTGCGCACCGTCACCATCCGCTATGGCGACCGGCAGGCCTACTGGACGGACGACCTCGCCCTGTCAGCCCACCTGCGTCGGTTGGTCCTCGGCCGACGGAACGCACGAGCCGCCGTTCATATCGGGCGGCCGCTGGGCGCAGAAGCGCACCGCGACGGGCAGAGCCTTGCAGGTGCGGCATACCGCGCCGTCTGCGGACCGATCGAAGCGTTCGGCGAACTCGTATCAGAAGCGGTTAGCCCGGTGCGCCCGTGATGGTCGGCGCCTCGGGGCGGCGGGCGACGGCGTGGCGGGCCGAGGGCGTGTAGATCGGCCGCCCGAGTGGGCGCGTCCGGAGCCGG
>VBLA01000242.1:2620-2866 GCA_005879245.1 Deltaproteobacteria bacterium | reverse complement strand
CCTTCCATCCAGGGGTTGATGACGTAGTCGATGCGGTAGAACCCCGGCCTGCACAGCAGGAACCTCTCCTCGGCGCTCATGGGATGCTCGATTATGGGTCCCGCCCTCCCCCTTCCTCAAGCAGCGACCGGGTTGGCCGTGCGCTCGGGCCGCGCTAGCTATACGGTCCGGGCATGGAGGCCGCCCTGCAGGGGATCGTCGAGGGGATTCATGCCTCGGGCCGACGCTGCGTGCTGGCGATCACGG
>VBLA01000242.1:0-2473 GCA_005879245.1 Deltaproteobacteria bacterium | reverse complement strand
ACCATCGCTGCCACATCGCGGTCGCGGACGCCGAGCGCATCGACGTCGTCTCGATCGTACTCGAGAAGGGCAGGCGCGACCGCGGGGCAGAGGAAGACCTGGTGGCGCGGGCGGTCCTCCTCACCCTGGCGAGAGCCTGCGACGTCGCCGCCCCGGACGTAAAAACTGTCCTCGGGCCGGGCGATCGGCTGACGGTCGCCTCGGTGTCGCCGGAGAAGACCCTGGGGGATCCGATCGACCGGCTGCTCGGGGGACTCGTCGAGCGCGTCACGGTCTATCCCGACGGGCAGTGCGCGACCGACGCGCCGGTCCCACGCGGGGTGCTCGCCGGCTCCTTCAATCCGCTGCACGCCGGGCACGTCGAGCTGGCGCGGATCGCCGAGGAGCGCCTCTCCGGACCCGTCGCCTTCGAGCTCGCGGTGCTGAACGCGGACAAGCCGCCCCTCCGCGCGGCCGAGGTGCGACACCGCCTCGCGCAGTTCGCCTGGCGGCAGACGGTGGAGCTCACGCGAGCGGCCACGTTTCGCGAGAAGGCGCGTCTCCTTCCGGGGGTGACCTTCGTGGTCGGCGCGGACACGGCCGAGCGCATCGTCCAGCCCCGCTACTACGGCGATCGCACCCAGGACATGCTGGCCGCGCTCGACGAGATCGCGCGCCATGGCTGCCGCTTCCTGGTCGCGGGGCGGGCGGATGACCAGGGTCGCTTCGTGACGCTGGCCAGCATCGCGCTCCCCGCCCGGTTCGCGGGCCTCTTCGAGCAGATTCCCGAAGAGCGCTTTCGTCGCGACGTCTCGTCGAGCGGCCTCCGCCAGCGCCCGTCTTGACAGGATCGGTGCGCGGATGCTGGATCGGCCACCATGGCACTGCCCGCGCGCCGCTATCCGCTAGAGGGCATCAATCTCAAGGACCCGCTTCTCTTCGAGCAGGGCATGCCACACGCGCTCTTCCGGCAGCTCCGGTACGAGGCGCCGGTCTACTGGAACGAGGAGCCCGAGGAGGACGAGCCCGGCTTCTGGGCGCTCACCAAGTACGACGACATCGTGGCGGTGTCCAAGAACCCCCAGCTCTTCTCCTCGGCGATGGGCGGCCACCAGATCAGCTATCCGCCCGGCCTCGAGTTCAACCGGGCGACGGCCGCGATCGTGGGGAACATGATCGGCATGGATCCCCCCGAGCACAACGCCTACCGCCGGCTCGTCTCCCCCTCCTTCAGCGCGGGGGCGGTGAGGAAGATGGAGCCCACGGTCCGCGAGATGGTGACCCGCATCCTCGAGCGGCTGGTCCCGGGCGCCGAGTGCGAGTTCATCTCCGAGGTCGCCGCCGAGCTGCCACTCGTCGTCCTCTGCGAGCTCCTCGGCGTGCCGCAGGAGGATCGGCGCCTGCTCTTCGGCTGGACGGAGCGCCTGACCGACTTCGTGAACACGCCGGAAGATCAGGTGGCCGCGTTCGCCGAGCTCTTCGCGTACGGCCAGGCGCTGGCCGAGCGTCGCCGGCGCGAGCCGGCCGGCGACCTCATGAGCCTGATGGCGAACGTCGAGATGGACGGGCAACGGATCGACCAGCAGCTCCTCGACGGGTTCTTCCTGCTGCTCGTGATCGCGGGCAACGAGACGACCCGCAACACGATCTCGGGCGGGCTCCTCGCCCTCATCGAACACCCCGACCAGTACCAGCTCCTTCGCGAGCAGCCCGCCCTCATCCCCACCGCCGTTGAGGAGATGCTCCGCTGGGTGACGCCCGTGATCCACTTCCGTCGGACCGCCACCACGGACGCCGAGATCCGCGGGCAGACGATCCGCCGGGGTGACAAGGTCGTCATGTGGTACCCGTCGGCCAACCGGGACGAGGACATGTTCGAGCGGCCCGACGTCTTCGACGTGCGACGGAAGCCGAACGAGCACCTCGCCTTCGGCGAAGGACAGCACTTCTGCCTCGGTGCCTGGCTCGCGCGCCTCGAGCTCCGCGTCATGTTCGAGGAGCTTCTCCGCCGCCAGCCGAGGATCGAGCTGGCGGGCCGGCCGCGGCGGATACGTTCCTACTTCCTCTCCGGATTCACCTCCATGCCGGTCCGTCTCGCACCGCCCCAGACCGCCGCGGAGCGGCCGTAGAACGAGCGATTACGCGCTCTTTCCCCGTGAACCCGGTCCTGCTGACTATCGGCATCGCCGTGTCGTTGGCCGTTGCGGAGGGGATCGCCCGCTGGACGGGGGCACGGCCGTGGCCCGCCTCGTCCGCCCCTGCGACGGAGCCCGCGGTCTACGAGCTCGACGCGCTCCTCGGCTGGAAGAGCAAGCCAGGCGCGCATCGCTTCCCCGCGACCGTCAGCCACGGACCGCTCCGGTTCACCATCTGGCCGGACGGATCGCGCGCCACGGGCCCGCAGGCGATCGAGCGGACGACCCGCGTCGTCCTGGTGGGGGACTCCTTCACCCAGGGCTACGAGGTGTCCGACGAGGAGACCTATGCCTGGAAG
>VBLA01000241.1 GCA_005879245.1 Deltaproteobacteria bacterium | reverse complement strand
CTAGAGCCCGACCTTGGAGCCAGGCATGAGACTCTCGGCGAACGCAGCGATTCTCGCGGTCGGTCTACTGCTCGGATCCGCCGTCGGGGTCCGAGCGTCCGAGTACCCGGGGTGGGGCGACACGGGATGGGTCTACGCCAGCAAGCGTGATTGCTGCAACTCCGCCATCGCGATCGCCTCTCAGTACAGCGAGGACGCGTGCACCAACTCGGGCGGTGTGCCGAGTCCGTTCGTGGGCGGCGGCCAGCGGGGCTCCTGCAGCTCGCAGTGGACGCAGGACGGCAACGGCTACGTCATGTACCGCTGCTACGGCGAAGCCTCGATTTGGTGCGAGTGAGTCGAGCTGCTCACGAGCCCGCGCCGTCTGCACCCCGGTAGAGCATCGACGCCCTGTACCGCTCGATGGTGAAGCGTGCGAGTACCCCGATGACGGCGCACGCCGGCACGGCGAGCAGTATGCCGACGAAGCCGAAGAGCTCGCCTCCCGCCAGGACGCCGAAGATCACCCACAGGGGATGCAGCCCGACACGGTCGCCCACCAGACGCGGCGTCAGCACGTAGTCGGAGAGGAGCTGCCCCGCGACGAAGATGCCGAGCACCACCGTCACCATCGGCCACCTCGGCCAGAACTGATAGAGCGCGACGCCCACCGACGTGAGGAGACCGAAGACGGTGCCGACGTACGGGATGAACGACACGGTGCCCGCGGCGAGGCCGATGAACAGGCCGAAGTCGAGCCCAACCACCGAGAGCGCGATGGCATAGAAGAGGCCCAGCACGAGGCAGACCATCGCCGTGCCGCGCGCGAAGCCCGAGAGCACGTGATCGACCGCACGCGCCTGGGCGCGGATGGTCTCGGCGTGGTCGCGGGGCAGCCAGCCGTCGACCTCGGCGAGAAGGCGTGGCCAGTCGCGCAACAGGTAGAAGGCGACGAGGGGCGTGATCGCGAGCAGCAGGGCCACGTTGATGAACGCGAGCCCGTGACCGAGCAGCCTCCGTGCGAGCGTCGTCATCGGGCCGACCACCCGCTCCATCGCGGCGGCCAGGGTCTGCGCCAGACGCGCGGTGTCGTCGACGCCGGCCGCGGCTGCGGCACGCGCCAGGAAAGGAGCCGCAAGGTTGTAGAGGGACGTCACGTAGGCAGGCAGGCTGGCCACAAAGCGCAGCGCCTGTTCGACCACGAGCGGAGTCAGCAGCAGGAGAATCGATATACCGAGCGCGTACGACCCCAGGATGAGCACACCCGCCGCCGCGCCGCGCGACACGCCCCATCGCGCCAGCCGGTCGACGACCGGATCGAGGAGGTAGCCGACCGCCATCCCCAGCACGAACGGCAGCAGCATGGGGCTGAGGACCCACAAGGAGAAGACGAGGACGCCGAGCACACACGTCCAGAACACCGCCTGCCGCTGCACCGTCATCGGCTCCCAGCGCTGCCACAGGACGGCGTCCAGTTCCAGAGAGCGATTCCCCCCCGGGGGGTGGCACGAGATGGCAAGACCCGGTACCCCCCGCCGGAGTAGACGGCGGGCGTCGTGCAAGTGTATTTGGTATGGAAACCCATGGGTTCGTCGGCAGCGCGCAGCGCGCGATCCTGGTGCCTAGCTTGCGAGCTGTTGATCACTCAGCCTTTAACGAGGCTGCGCTCGAACCCACCGTGCCTCGAGAGGAGACATCTCCGATGCGTGAACGAAGCGTGACGGCTATCGGCCTGGTGGCGCTCATCGGCCTGAGCGGGTGCGCCGCCATGCAGGACCGCCGCTGGAGCTACTGCGCAGTCGCCGGAGGAGTGCTCGGTGCTGCCGCCGGCGCCGGGACGGCCGGCGGCCTCGTCAATGCCTACGAGGGCGGCAGTGGTGGCAGCCACCAGGAAACGGGGGAAGCTGCCGGTGGCGGCGCGGTGGTTGGTGCGGCGGTCGGCGCCCTGCTCGGTCACCTGATCTGCGACCCGAAGGTCCAGGCGCCGCCGCCAGCTCCTCCACCCGCCCCGCCACCACCACCGCCTCCCCCGAAGCACATCCAGCTGTCGGCCGACACGTATTTCGATTTCGACCGCGCGACGCTCAAGCCCGCTGGCAAGGAGAGGATCGACGCGGAGATCATGCCGCCGATGAAGGAGCACCCCAATCTTAGGGCTCTCGTCGAGGGTTACACCGACTCGATCGGGTCCGACGCCTACAACCTGCGCCTTTCGGAGCGACGCGCCGACGCGGTCCGCGACTATATGGTCGAGCGCGGC
>VBLA01000240.1 GCA_005879245.1 Deltaproteobacteria bacterium | reverse complement strand
CTACGTCTGGGGCGGATACCTCGAGTGGGAGCTGCCCGAGCGGAAGGTCTTCATCGACGGCCGCGCGCAGACGGTCTACCCGGGCAGCTTCTGGACCGAGCACAGCGCGGCGGAGTACGGCTACCCGGGGTGGAACGACGTCCTCGACCGCCACGAGGTCGCGCTCGTCCTCTGGCCAACCGGCTTCGCCGGTGGCCGGCACGCCGTGATGCGCGACGAGCTCCGCCGCTCACCCAAGTGGGTCTGCATCTACGACGACGGCCACTCGGGGGTGTTCGCCCACGTCGAGCGCGGCCTGGCCTGGATCGAGCGGTTCGAGGCCTTCTCGCTCCTATATCCCGACGTGGTGAAGGCGCAGCTCTTCCTCGTGACGGCTGCCTTCCGGGCGAGCGACTTCGACCGCGCGCGGCTCGGGCTCCAGGCGGCGCTCCGCCGCTTCCCGGAGACGGCGGCGATCGCCCAGCAGGCGGAGGAGCGGCTCGCCGCCGAAGCGCGCACCACGGGCTTTCCCGGGTCGTTGTTCGGCGTCGGCTTCTACCGCGATGCCCGCGGCGACGGAGCGGCAGCCGCCGAGGCGTACCGGCTCGCGCTCGAGCGCGGTCTCGTGGACCCGCAGGCCGCCTACGCGCGCGGGGCGCTCGAACGGCTCGCACGCGGTGGGAACGCGACGCGGAACGCCGGGCCCGAGTGACGCCCTGCGCGCGCTCGCCTCGCTCGCCGCCTTGGGCTATGGTCAGGGCTCATGGCGCAAGATCGGACCGACGCCGACCTGATGCTGTTCGCGGCCCTGCGCGAGCGCGTGCGGGGCATCGACGCGCGCGTGGAGGCGCTCGGGAGGCACCTTTGACCTGCCTGCGCTCGAGCGCCGTGCGGCCCTCCTGAACGAGCAGGCCGCCGCGCCCGATTTCTGGCGTGACTCCGAGAAGGCGCAGGCCCTCTCCCGCGAGACCGCGGGTCTTCTCGCAACGATCGACCGCTGGAAGCGGCTCCGGGAAGGCGCCGACGAGACGGCCGTCTACCTCGAGCTCGCGGAGGAGGGCGATCCCGACGCGTTCCGCGAGCTGACGGAGCGGGTCGAGCAGGTGGAGTGCCAAGTCGGCGAGCTCGAGCTGGCGCGTCTCCTCGGCGGTGAGCACGACGCTGGCAACGCGATCGTCGAGATCCACCCGGGTGCGGGTGGCCTCGAGGCGCAGGACTGGGCCGAGATGCTGCTCCGCATGTACCTCCGCTGGTGCGAGCGCCGCGGCTTCCGGGCCGAGCTCATCGAGCACCAACCCGGAGAGGGCGCGGGTCTCAAGAGCGCCACCTTCACGGTCACGGGACCCTACGCCTACGGCTACGCGAAGGCCGAGGCGGGCATCCACCGCCTGGTCCGCATCTCACCCTTCGACGCCAACGCGCGCCGGCACACCTCCTTCGCCTCGGTCTTCGTCTTCCCGGACATCGAGGAGGACATCGAGGTCGACATCCGGGAGGAGGATCTCCGCGTCGACACCTACCGGTCGAGCGGCGCGGGCGGGCAGCACGTGAACAAGACCGACTCCGCCGTCCGCCTCACGCATCTCCCGAGCGGCATCGTCGTCGCTTGCCAGAACGAGCGCTCCCAGCACAAGAACAAGTCGATGGCGATGAAGGTCCTCCGCGCCCGGCTCTACGAGCTCGAGAAGCGGCGCCAGGAGGAGAAGATGGCCGAGCTGACGAAGGGCAAGACCGACATCGGCTTCGGGCACCAGATCCGGTCCTACGTCCTCCACCCCTATCGCATGGTGAAGGATCACCGGACCAACACCGAGGTCGGCAACGCCGACGCGGTGCTGGATGGGGACATCGACGGGTTCATCGATGCGTATCTCCGGCGGCAGGCGGGGAGCGGATCGGGATCCGCCGCGAGCGGATAGCGGACGCCCTTTTCAGAGGCAGCTCGAACCTCATGGCTCCTCGCGGCCAAGACTGGGTGGCACCCATGGAGAAAGTGAACCTGAGCGACAAGCTGAGCCTGTTCACCGAGCACTGGAGCCCGCGGATCGTCGGCCAGCTGAACGGGCAGCACGTCAAGGTGGCGAAGCTGAAGGGCGAGTTCGTGTGGCATCATCACGAGCACGAGGACGAGCTCTTCCTCGTGCTGAAGGGCCGCCTGACCATCAAGCTCCGCGGCCGCGACGTCACCCTCGACCCGGGTGAGTTCCTCGTCGTGGAGAGGGGAGTCGAGCACCAACCCGTGGCCGTGGAAGAGGTCCACGTCCTGCTCTTCGAGCCGGTGGGGACCGTCAACACGGGGAACGTCCAGGACGAGCGAACCATCCGCGCGCCAGAGCGGATTTGAGGAGGAGTATGCGGCTAGTGAGCCGCTTTGCGAGAGGCGAGCTGCAGCTCACCCGCATCGAGGCGTTCAGCGACGGGGTGTTCGCGATCGTCGTCACCCTGCTGGTGCTGGAGCTCAAGGTCCCGTCGCTGCGTGATCTCCAGAGCGCGACGGAGCTCGCCCACCACCTGCCCGAGCTGCTGCCGAAGTGCCCGTCACGCCACCTACGGCATGGTCTGGTTGAACTCCATCTTCTTGATGTTCCAGTCGTTCATCCCCTTTCCGATGGCGATGATGGGCGAATACGCCGACAATCCCCTGGCCGTGAGCTTGTTCGGCCTCGTCATGGCGGTGAACACGCTCCTCTTCATTGCGTTGCATGCCTACATCCTGGCCAACCTCCTGAAGCCCGAGATGGCCAATAGTCAGGACCCACACGTCATCAGGAACTCCTTTGTCGGTGTAGCGTCGTACTCGATCGGCGCCATTGCTGCGTGGCGCAGCGTGTACGCGGCGTTCCTGGTCTACCTTCTGACCCCGCTCTTCTTCCTCGTCCCCCCGGCCGGCAGAGGGGCGGCCCAGCCCAGCGCCGGCTGGGCGGCGCG
>VBLA01000239.1 GCA_005879245.1 Deltaproteobacteria bacterium | reverse complement strand
GCTGCTCTACGAGTGGCTGGTTCTGAAGGCGCGGGAGCACGGGTTGGCGGGAGCCACGGTCCTCCGCGGGATGATGGGTTTCGGCGCGCACAGCCGCCTCCACACTTTCAAGATCGAGCGCCTTTCCGAGGACCTTCCCGTGATCATCGAGATCGTCGACACCCGGGAGAAGCTGGAGACGTTCCTGCGGCTCGTCGACGACGAGATCGCGGAAGGATTGGCGACCCTCGAGCGAGCGGAAGTACACTTCTATCGCAGCGGGACAGCGTAGGAACGTCATCGCGTCCAGCGTCGGCTGACGGTCAGCTTCGGGGCCGGAGCTCGTGGAACACCGCGTCGATCCGCTCGCGCACGCCCGCGGTCTCGTGGCACACCGGAACCTCGCGCAGGTACGCGATGTACGCGGCGGGCAGGCCGTGCTCCTCGGCGCCCGCGATCACGCAGCCCATGTAGCGGTCGGTGGGGACGAGGGCGGGGTCGCGGCGGTCGGAGGCGACGCTCGCAGCCGTCGTCGCGAAAGCGGGCGCGGCGAGGCTCTCGGCCCGCATCTTCACCCGATGATAGTTCCCGATCAGCACGCCCTCGGTGAGCTCGACGTGGGCCAGGTGCTCCGGCGTGATCTCGTAGAGCACGCCGAAGACGACCCCCGCCGGGTCGATCACGATGTTGGCGACCGCCCCACCCCCTGGCACGACCGGCGGCTTGTCGAAGACGATGCGCCACCCGGAGGCCCGCGCCGGGAGCGCGCGCGAGAAGGAGATGCCTCGCCGCCCCCGGAAGGTCGCCGTCTCCATGTTGGAGCCGTAGGCGAAATACCAGACCGGCGAAACCAGCGCCCCCATACCGGCCACCTACCGCGGCTGGGCGTGCTGTGCCAGCATCGCCGTCCGGACGGCCCGCGTGGCCGGCCGGGGGAGGCGTCGATGATCGTGATCGCAGGAAGCGTGGCCGCGCGGCCACCTGGACGACCCGAACACGCTGCTCCTCTTCGAGGAGTGGGAGTCGGAGGAGGCGCTCGCACGGCACTTCCAGACGCCGCACATGGCCGCGTTCCGCCAGGCTCTTCCCGGGCTGCTCGCCGGGGTCCCGGCGCTCAAGCGCTACGGCGTCGCCTCGGCCACGGCCATGTAGGCCGGGGCGGGCGGCTGCTCGCCGCCCGAATACACGACGGCCCGAGAGAGGCATTGCCCCCCCGGGCCGTCGACGCTGAGACACTTCGCTAGCCGTCTCCCCGGATCACAGCGCGCAGGGATCCGGGTCGCAGGAGGCGGCGGTGCTCTGGGTTCCGCTGCGCGCCGTACACCGGTCGGCGGTGATCACCTCGCACTCCGGGCCATCGTCCGGACTACGATGCCTGTCCCCATCGTCGGGCACGCAGCAGACGATCTCGGGTGCCGCCGGCGTCGGAGAACAGGGGTTGGGGTCGCAGGAGGTGGCCGTCACGACTATGCCGCCCTCGTTGGCGCACTCATCGGCCGTACGGTCCTCGCACTCCACCTCGCCCCCGTCATCCTCGTGGTCGGGGATGCAGCAGGTGACCTCTCCGGCTGGCGGCGGAGCGCCCGCGCACGGGTTCGGGATGCAGGATGCGGCCGCCGCGACGGTGCCCCCTTCCGCCGTGCACTCATCGGCGGTCCGGTCCTCGCACTCGACCTCACCCTCGTGGTCCCCGTGGTCCCTGGTGGTACAGCACGCGACCTCGTCGGACTCCGTCTGATCCGGCACCGTCCCGGTGAGAACGTTCTCGCCCGCGGCGTTCCGCACGATGACCGTTGCCCCGCGTGGATCGAAGCCGAGCAACTGGTCGTCGCCTCGCGGTTGGGTGCGGAAGCGAGCGCGACCGTCGCCGCCGCCGGTGGTGGTGAGCGTGCCGACCTTC
>VBLA01000425.1 GCA_005879245.1 Deltaproteobacteria bacterium | reverse complement strand
GCTCGCGGAGGAAGCGAGCGGGATCGAGGCGGAGGTGGAGGTTTCGTGGAGAGCGGGACGGACGGCCGACGGTGCCGTCTAGCTGGGCGCCTTCATGGCGCGCTCCGTCGACCGCTACGTCGAGCTGACGGCGGCGCTCGTCCGGGAGATCGGCGCCGAGGCCTGACCTCCCGGACGAGTGCTGGGCGTCACGTTCCGCCGCTTTCCCTCGCGGCTGCCGCGTAGCTCGTCGGCTCCGTCACCTCACCCAGTCCGCCGACGGCCGAGGCGGTCTCTTCCGGATCGCTCAGGAACCATTCCATGGGGCGCCCGGAGTAGCGAGCGATGCGGAAGAGAACTTCCGTCGCGGGTACCCGGCCGTTCAGGTAGTTGTAGACCGCCGAGAGACTCAGGCCGAGGTCGTAGGCGAACGCCTTCGGCTCGTCGGCCACTACCTCCCGCAGCCTGCGGGTGAAGACGGGGACGCTGATCGTGGGCATGGTCGGACCTCCTCTCGGGTTTGGCTCCGCTCAAAAAAAAGGCCACCGGACCCTTGGGGCCGGTGGCCTTTCTTCGAGCGGAGGGGGTTTCGGTTACTCTGGGAGACTACCTCCCGCCGTCGAAAGGCCACCGGCCCAGATCGGGTCGCGCTTGGTCGTCGGCGCGTTCGACCCGAGCCGGCACACCCCGGCGGTCACCATCGTCTGGTGACTCTTAAAGATCGAGGTGGCGTGCCAGCGTCGCATCGGGCCTTCCGTTCGGCTAGGCGTATCTAGCCTCAGCGTGCTGCTCGTTGCAAGGGCGGTTTTTCCACGCTCGTCGCCCACGCGCGGCGCGACGGAGCCTCCCGTCACGAGGACGCCCCGCCCCGGGTCAGCGCGGGACCGGGGGGCCCGCTCTCCGCGGCGCGCCGGACTTCCTCCAGGTCCGCGCGGGTGACCGGGCGCAGCGCCGGGTCCCGGCGGAAGAGGAGCACGAGCCCGCCAGGCACCGAGAGGGGTACCTTCTCGACCCAGAAGCCGAGGTTGCCGATCAGGAACGCCTTCGCAGCTCCCGCCTTTGACCCGAGGAGCCAGACGAACACCAGCTCGCGCACGCCTTCGCCGGAGGCGGAGGGAGCCACGAAGGTGCCGAACGTCATGACCGCGGATGCGAACAGGACCTCGTTCGCGCGGACGTTCAGGGTGGAGAGCGACATGGCGTTCGCGAAGTACATGAGCGTGGTGGTGAGCTGCCCAAAGACGGCGAGGGCGAGGGCGAAGAGGAGATGAGTCCGTCGGTTCGCGTAGGCGGTCGCTGCGTCGATGAGGCGCGCCGCGAAGCGCCGGGCGCGGGCTCCCGGCACGAGGCGGAGGAGGCCACGGAACCACGCGGGCTGGAGCAGGATCAGCACGCCGAAGACCGTCGTCGCGACGATCGGAACCTTCATCGCCGCCACGAGCTCTCCGAACGATTGTCCGTGCGTGATGCGTCCCGCGAAGGGCATGAAGATGAGGATGACGGTGAACAGGCCGACGAGACCGAGCACTCGCTCGACGACGAGCACGGTCGTGCACTCGACCGGCCGCCGGGTGAGCCGGATCGTTTCGTAGAGGCGCCAGGCGTCGAGTCCCATCGTGCTCGGCGTCACGATGCCGAAGTAGCGCCCCACGAAGTACGTGCTGGTCAGGTAGCGGAAGCCGAGCTCGATGCCCTGACCGCGCAGGAGCACTTGCCAGCGCAGTACGTTGGCAAAGATGCCGAGGAGCTTCACTGCGATGGCCGCGAGAAACCATGGGATGAACACCCCGGGGCGGAGGCCGTGGACCTCCGCCCAGAGCTCCGAGAGCTCGGCCGGGACGAGCTGGAAGCCCTGCAGACGGAAGTATGCCGTCGGCGGGGCCTGGGCGAGGGGGACGGGGGTGAAGGAGCCGTCGCCCGCACGGGCGTAGACCGTGGTGAGGCCACCTTCCCCGCAATGTCGCAGGGGCTTGAAGCGGCGCATCCGCCCGGTCGTGTCGCGGACGTAGACCGCGTGCTCGGCGGCCGCCCAGCAGACGTGCTCCAGCGTGACGGGGAGCCGCGGCAGCGGCAGCGGGCGTCTCGCGAGCCGCGCCCATACGCGGCCGACGATGCCGGGAAAGGCCGGATTGGCCGTCTCGAAAGCGCCGGGTGTGAGCAGACCCGACGCCTCCACCGGCACATAGCCGCCGCCGAACTCGATGAAGATGGCGAGGAAGATGCCGAGGGTGACGGCCAGCTTCGCCGCGAGACCAAGCGCACGTTTCATCGGTTGGTCATGGCGCGCGCCGTATATGGCACAGTCTTCACCCCAGCCCAAATTAGACCGCTACATACCCTCGTGGCACGCGGCGTCGGGCAGTGATAGAGAGCGGCGGCAGGTCGGAAAGGAGGTGAGCCTCGTGAAGCGGATCGGGATGCTGCGGACGACGCTGGTGGTGGCCCTCGTCGTCGGGACGCCCGCGCTGGCGACCCACAAGCCGGCCCACACGGTCTCCTGCAAGCAGATCAAGGACGCACTGGCGTCCGGCAAGACGACCGAAGACGTAGAGAAGGATATGAAGGTGTCTGCGGCGCGGGTGAAGAGCTGTACGACCCCGAGCCATCACAAGAGCAAGGAGACGGCGAAGCACACCTGAGATGCTGGCCCGGAGGACGCGCCCGATCGGCTCCCGGGCGGCCGCGTGGGCAACGAAGGCGGTGGAGGCGGGCGGTGATCGCCCGTCTCCACCGTTCACGTTCCGAGTCCGGGTCTCGCTCTACGCGTCGAAGTAGAGGGCGAACTCGTGCGGATGTGGGCGGAGCCGGATGGCGCTCACCTCGTTCGACAGCTTCCAGTCGAGCCACGTCTCGACGACGTCCTCGGTGAACACGTCTCCCTTCA
>VBLA01000424.1 GCA_005879245.1 Deltaproteobacteria bacterium | reverse complement strand
CCCTCGGCGACCTTCCCTTCCGTCGCTCCCCAGGAGAACTCGATCTGCACGTCGATGTTGCGCTCGGCGAACCACCGTCGCGTGTAGCCGACCAGCTCGGTGGCGATCCGAGCACCGCGCAGATCTTCGGGTCGCGCCACCTTGGAGCCCTGCGCGACGACCAGCACCCAGCGTGTCGGGCGGAGGCTCGCCTTCGAGTAGACGAGCTCCTGCGCCACCACCACGTCGGCTTCGCTCTCGAGCACCCAGTCTCGGCCGGTGATCCCCGCATCGAGCGCTCCGCTCCCGACATAGCGCGCCATCTCCTGCGCGCGCACCAGGAGGCAGCGGAGCCCCGGATCATCGACGGACGGGAAGTAGCTCCGCTCGCCGACCCGGATCTTCCATCCCGAACGACGGAAGAGCTCGATGGTGGCCGACTCGAGGCTGCCCTTCGGGATGCCGAGTTGGAGGACGTTCATCCGGACGACGGTGGCTCGAGCCGCGGAGCGATCACGTGCCACGCATCTTGGTCGACGCGGCGGAAGAAGCAGCTCGCGTAGCCGAGGTGACAGGCCACGCCGCGTTCCTGCTCGACCTTCAGCAGCACGGCGTCTTCGTCGCAGTCGACGAGCACCTCGCGAACGTGCTGCACCTGGCCCGACGTTCGCCCCTTCACCCAGAGCTCGTTCCGGGACGTGCTCCAGTAGGTGGCGAGTCCGCTCTCGAGCGTATGGCGCCAGGCCTCGCGGTTCATGTAGGCGACCATGAGCACCTGACCGCTCTCCGCGTCCTGGGCGATCGCCGGCAGAAGGCCGCCCCGCTTGTCGAAATCGGGCTCCGGCATGGGGCGGTTCCTACCACGCGGCCCGAGGCAAGGCGAGCACGATTGTGCGACGCTCGTCGATCGTTGGACGGCTCCCGGGAGGTCGGCTAAAGGGCCGTCTATGCAGCTCGCCGACATCGCCCGCGCGCTCGGTTGCGAGCTCCGTGCGGTGATCCTCCCTCGCGACGCACCTCCGGTACGACTCCCTGCGCTGCTCGCGCCGCACCCGTACCTCGCCTTCATCGGGGCCATCGAGCTCTTCCATCCCCCGGTCCGCGGCACGGCGCCCGGCGTCCATCCGGCCGCGGTCATCGGAGACGGGACGACACTCGGCCCCGGCACCTCGATCGGCCCCCATGCCGTCGTCGGCCGCAACGTGACGATCGGCCGGGACGCGGTCCTCCATCCCAACGTGACGATCTACGACCGGGTGCGCATCGGGGACGGGTTCACGGCCCACGCCGGGGTGGTCGTGCGCGAGGGAGTCGAGATCGGTGATCGGGTCACCCTGCACGCGGGGGTCGTGCTGGGGAGCGATGGCTTCGGCTACCTGCCGTTGCCGGACGGCAACCGGAAGATTCCGCACATCGGCACGGTCGTGATCGAGGACGACGTCGAGATCGGCGCGAACGCCACGATCGATCGGGCCGCCCTCGGCGCGACGGTCGTGGGGCGCGGGAGCAAGCTCGACAATCTCGTCATGGTCGGCCACGGGTGCCGCATCGGGCCCGGCTGCCTCCTCGCGGGACAGGTCGGCCTCGGGGGGGGCACGGTACTCGGCGCCCGGGGCATGATGGGCGGCCAGGCGGGGGCGGCGGGCCACGTCACGGTCGGTGACGGGGCGCAGATCGCGGCCCAGACCGGCATCCACCGGGCCATCCCAGCGCGTGCGCAGTACAGTGGCTCTCCGGCCATCGAGGGCGGGGTCTGGCGGCGGGTGACGGCGGCCTTCCCCCGTCTGCCGGAGCTCTTTCGTCGGGTGCGGCGGCTCGAACAGCGCATGGGTGTCAGCCCCGACGAGCCAGGCGACGAGTGACGGCAGTCTTCCGCGCCTGGCCGTTGACGGGTTATCCTGCGGTCGTTACCCTTGGCCGCTCCGCCGGGGCTGTCCATGAAGATCGCAATCGACGACATCAAGGCGTCGCCGAAGGAGCTCTCCTACGTCGAAGAGGTCGAAGAGCTGAACACGCGACTGGGCCGTGGTGGCGCGCGCGACTACCGCCTGCCCACCGGGTTGACCGTCGACGTCACTCACTATCGTGCCGGGCTCGAGGTGTTCTTCCACGGCGTGCTGCACGCCCAGGTACTCGGCAGCTGCGCGCGATGTCTCGAGGAATATGCCTTCGGGCTCGACTACCCATTCGCGTTCGTGCTCATGCCGCGGGTGGCCGCTGGTCCGCGGCCAACGACGCTGTCGGAAGAAGACATGGCACTCAGCTACTACGAGGGCGACGAGATCGATCTGACGCCGCTCGTCCACGAGCAGACGATGCTCGCGCTGCCCACCCGACCCCTCTGCCGCGAGACGTGCCGAGGGCTCTGTTCACGCTGCGGCGCAAACCTGAACGCGGGTCCGTGCGACTGCCAGGAGGTGCCGGCCGACGGGCGGCTCGCCGTCCTGCACGCGCTCGTGCGCGGGAAGTGACCGGACGCGGAGGAGGAAAAGATGGCCGTACCCAAGCGCCGAACGTCGGCGAGCAAGCGCGACAAGCGTCGCTCGCACGACGCGCTGGTTCCGCCCCACGTCATCGCCTGTCCGCAGTGTGGCGAGGCGACACTGCGCCACCGGGCCTGCCCACACTGCGGGACCTACCGCGGCCGAAAGGTCGTCGAGACCGAGGGAGACTGAGCTCGCGTCCGAAGCGCGAGGGCGCCCGCGGGAGCCGCCGGTGAGCCAGGCGCGGGTGGTCTGTCTCTTCCCGGGCCAGGGATCGCAGCGGGTGGGAATGGGCCGCGACTTGGCGGAGGCCTTCCCGGTGGCGCGGCGGACGTTCGCGGAGGCGGACGAGCGGCTCGGGATGGCGCTCTCGCGCTTGTGCTTCGAGGGGCCGGAGGAACGGCTCGTGCTGACCGAGTACGCGCAGCCGGCGATTCTCACCGCTAGCATCGCAGCATACCGCGTGCTCGAGGAGACCGTCGGCCCGACGCCGCTCGCCGTCGCCGGGCACAGCCTCGGGGAGTGGTCGGCGCTGGTCGCGGCTCGTGCGCTCGCCTTCGACGCCGCCGTCGCCGGCGTCCGCGAGCGCGGCAGGCTGATGCAGGAGGCGGTCCCGCCCGGCCTGGGGGCGATGGCAGCGGTCAGCGGACTCGATGCCGAGGCGGTCGCGGCGCTCTGTGCCGAGGCGGCAAACGGCGACGTCCTCTGCCCCGCCAATCTGAACGGCGGCGGACAGGTCGTCGTCGCGGGCCATGCGCCGGCGGTGGAGCGGCTCCTTCTCCTCGCTGCGACGCGCAAGGCCCGTGCGCAGCGGCTGCCGGTCAGCGCGCCGTTCCATTGCCCGCTCATGACGCCGGCTGCCGAAGGTCTCGACCGCTATCTCGAGGCCGTCGAGTTCCGGGAGCCCCGGCTGCCGGTCTGGACGAGCGTCGAAGCCCGCCCGGTGGCGAGTGCGCGCGAGATCCGGAGCCTCCTGGTGCGTCAGATGACTGCACCCGTGCGCTGGGAGGAGACGGTGCGCGGGCTCGCAACGCTCGGGGCGACGCTGGCGCTCGAGATGGGGCCAGGACGGGTGTTGACGGGGCTTCTCCGGCGAACGGTCGCGTCGCTCACCGGGCTCCCGGCCGGCGATGCCGACGGGCTCGCCCGTGCTCGCGAGCTCTGCGCGTGAGCGACGGGCGGCGATGAGCGGCGTGCTTCAGGGTCAGGTGGCGCTCGTGACCGGCGGGTCGCGCGGGATCGGCCGGGCGATCGCATTGCGTCTGGCGGCGGACGGCGCCGAAGTGGTCCTCAACTACCTCGAAAACGACGCTGCGGCGGAGGAGG
>VBLA01000423.1 GCA_005879245.1 Deltaproteobacteria bacterium | reverse complement strand
CACCTCGCCGAGAAGATCCTCGCCTCCCGGAGCCGCCTCGAGGGCGAGCGGAAGCAGGTGACGGTGCTCTTCGCCGACGTGAAGGGATCGATGGAGCTGGCCGAGCAGGTCGATCCCGAGGCGTGGCACCACATCCTCGACCGTTTCTTCGCCATCCTGGCCGAGGGCGTGCACCGCTTCGAAGGTACGATCAACCAGTTCACGGGCGACGGCATCATGGCGCTCTTCGGCGCCCCGATCGCGCACGAGGACCACGCGCAGCGGGCGTGCCACGCGGCGCTGCACCTCGGTGCGGAGCTCCGGCGCTACGCGCACGACCTCCGTCGCGAGCGGGGGCTCAGCTTCTCCGTCCGCATGGGCCTCAACTCCGGTGACGTCGTGGTGGGCGCGATCGGCGACGACCTGCGGATGGACTACACCGCGCAGGGTCCGACGGTGGGGCTCGCGCAGCGCATGGAGCAGCTCGCCGAGCCGGGTCGCATCTATCTCACGGAGCACACCGCGCGGCTCGTCGCGGGATTCTTCCGGCTGGACGAGCTCGGGCAGTTCAGCGTGAAGGGGGTGCGCGCCCCGGTCCGGGTCTTCGCGCTCGAGGGCGTCGGGCCGCTCCGCACCCGGCTCGAGCAGTCGCGCGCGCGGGGCTTCTCGCGCTTCGTGGGTCGTGACGCGGAGACCGTGACGCTCGACGCCGCGCTCGAGCGGGCCGTGGCGGGGAGCGGCAGCGTGGTCGACGTCGTGGCGGAGGCCGGCGTCGGCAAGAGCCGGCTCTGCTTCGAGTTCACGGCGCGCGCTCGGGCGCGGGGGGTCGCGGTCCACGAAGGCCACTGCGTCGCGCACGGCAAGATGATTCCCTTCCTGCCCGTCCTCGAGCTGCTGCGCGGCTACTTCGGCATCGGCGAGCTGGACGGCGACGACGCCACCCGCCGGAAGATCGCCGGGACCGTCCTGCTGCTCGACCCGGAGCTCACCACCTCGCTGCCGCTCCTCTTCGATTTTCTCGGCGTCCCGGATCCGGAGCGGCGGATGCCGCGGATGGATCCCGAGGCGCGCCAGCGCCAGCTCTTCGCGCTCGTGCGGCGGCTGATCGAGGCGCGGAGCCGGCGTGCGCCGACGGTCATCCTGCTCGAGGACCTCCACTGGATCGACGGGGGCAGCGAGGCGTTCCTCGCGACGCTCGTTGAGGGGGTCCCCGCCAGCCGCACGTTGCTCCTCACGACGTCCCGCCCCGAATACCGTCCCCCGTGGGCGGGCACGTCGTCCGCCACCGCCATCCGGCTCGTGCCGCTCGGCCCCGCAGCCACTGCGGCCCTGCTCGACGATCTCCTCGGAGCCGATCGGTCCCTCGCAGCGCTCGCGGGACTCGTCCGCGAGCGCACCGCCGGGAACCCGTTCTTCGTCGAGGAGATCATCCAGGCCCTGGTCGAGTCCGGCAGCCTCGGGGGGACGAAGGGCGCGTACCGAATCACGAAGCCAGTCGACGCGATCGCGGTGCCGGCCACCGTGCAGGCCGTACTCGCCGCCCGGATCGATCGGCTCCCCGAGCGCGAGAAGGAGGTGCTGCAGGCCGCCGCGGTGATCGGGAAGGAGTTCGCGGAACCGGTCGTCCGGCGGGTGAGCGAGTTCTCCGGCGCAGACGTGGCGGCCGCTCTCCGAACGCTCGAACGGTCGGAGTTCATCTACGAGGAGACGGCCCATCCGGACGGCGAGTACGCCTTCAAGCACCCGCTGACGCAGGAGGTCGCCTATCGCTCCCAGCTCGGTGAGCGACGGGCGCGTCTCCATGCGGCCGTGGCGGGGGCCCTCGAGGAGTTCTCCCCCGACAAGCTCGACGAGCGGGCCGCGCTGCTCGCCCATCACTGGGAGGAGGCGGGCGAGGCGCCGACGGCGGCGCGCTGGAGCCGTCGCGCGGCGGAGTGGGTGGGGGTGAACGACCTCGCCGCAGCCGTGCGCCACTGGCAGAAGGTGCGCGCGCTCCTGGCCCGCGTGCCGGAATCGCCGGAGACGATGGACATGGGGGTGGCGGCGAGCATCTCGCTCTTGAACCTCGGCTGGCGTCTCGGCATGTCGGAGGAAGAGGCGGAAGCGATCTTCGCCGAGGGCACGGCGCTCGCCAGCCGGATCGGGGATTCGAGGGCGCGCGCGGGCCTGCTCGACACCTACGGCGTCGTGCGGGGCATGAGCGGACGGATCGCGGAAGCCCTGGAGCGCACCGTGGAAGCCACGCGTCTGGCCGACGGCACCACCGACGTGGGCGTGCAGCTCCTCTCCCGGGTGGCCCTGACCCAGGCCCAGCACACGTCGGGCGACCTGCCGGCCACGCTCCGGACCGTCCGGGAAGGCCTCGAGCGAGCCTCGAAGGCGCCACGGGGTGGGGGGAGCGGAACCGGCTTCAGCCCGTCCATCTGGCTCGTCGCGATGGAGGGCTGGGTGCTCTTCGAGATGGGTCAGCGGGACGCGGGCGAGCGGCGGCTCGACCAGGCGCTCGACCTCGCGCGCGAACACGGTGAGGACGAGATCCTCGGCTGGACGCACGAGTTCCTGAGCTACGTGGCCGCGTTTCGCGGCGAGGCCGGACGAGCCCTCGAGCACGCGCGCCGGACGGTCGAGATCGCGGAGCGCCTGGGGAGCGCCCTCTCGCGCGCATCCGCGTACTACGCTCTCGGCTGCGCGCACAGCGCCGCCGAGGACTGGGCGGCGGCCGTGAACGCGTTCGAGGGGGCGCTCTCGATCATCCGGGAGCGCCGGACGGGACTGCACTGGGAGAAGAAGCCGTCCGGCTCGCCGGTCGCCTCGGGACCAGGGTGACGGAGTGTGAAGCCCAGCTGGCGCTTGCTCACGTGTGCCTGCGGACGGCAGGTCGGGTGTCGCGAGGTGCGGCGGAAGCGGCTCTCCAGCGGACCCTCGTGCTCGTCGAGGAGACGGGCGCGCGTCTCTACGAGCCGCCCGTCCGGCTCGCCTTGGCCGAGCTCGCGCGGCTGGCAGGCGAGGAAGAAGCCGGCCGGGGTCAGTGATTCAGCGCGAGGCCCGGCCGCGGCCACTCCATGGCGACGAGCCGGCCCGTGCCGGAGAGCGTGATGTACGCGGTGCGGAGGTCTCGCCCGCCGAAGCAGATGTTGGTCGTGAGCGGATCGCCCGTCGGCACGTGCTCGAGGACCGTCCCCTCGGGCGAGATGACCGTGATCCCGCCGTTCACCAGGGTGGCCACGCAGACGTTGCCGGCGCCGTCGACGGCGAGGGAATCGAAGAGCTGGTAGCCCGCGAGACCGGCCAGGAGCACGCCGCCACCCGGCCCGAAACCCGCCGACGCGACCACCTCACCCGGCCCCGCCAGGTCCCAGGCCCAGACGCGACCGGTGTAGGTTTCCGCCACGTAGAGACGCCGTCCGTCGGGCGAGAGGCCGATCCCGTTCGGCGCGTCGAGCGGGAAGATGGCCTCGCGGATGAGCGAGCCGTCGGCTTTCGCGTAGAAGACCCCCGTGCGATCCCTGTCGCGGTCGCGGATCTTGCCGTGATCGGTGAACCAGAAGCCGCCGGCCGCATCGAAGACGATGTCGTTCGGCCCGCGGAGCGGCCGGCCGTCGCACGCGGTGTAGACGTCCTCGACGCGCCCGGTGGCCAGGTCGACCCGCTGGATGCGCCCGCCGATGTAGTCCTTCGGCTGATTCCCGGGCACGGTGAGCCCGCCGAAGTCGTGCCACTCGAAGCCGCCGTTGTTGCAGACGTAGACCCTGCCGTCAGGGCCGACGGCGGCGCCGTTCGGTCCACCGCCCGTGCGCGCGACGACGCGCACGCTCCCATCGGCACCGACCCGCGTGAGCGTGCCGCGCTTGATCTCGACCAGAACGATGCTCCCGTCCGGCATCGCGATCGGTCCCTCGGGGAACTCGAGGCCGCTCGCCAGCTCGCGCATCTCCGCCATCAAGGACACCTCACTCGATCGGCACCAGCGGACGGCCCGTGTCGTCGAGCTGGTGGAGATACTCGGCGATCCCGTGGCCCTGGTGCCCTTCGCCCGTCCAGCGGGCGAGCCCTTCGTTCACGATCGTGCGGCGGTCGCCCACCTCGTGCGCCACGCTGGCGACGCGGAGGACGTCGCCACGGAGCGCGGCGACGCGCCCGGTGGCGTCCGTCGCACGCAAGTGGACGGTTGCCTGGGTTAGCCCGTCGGCGGCGAGCGCGGTCTCGACGTCCCAGCGGCGGATGCTCGCTGCCTCTCCCTTCCGCCAGATCCATCCGCGATGCAGGTCGCCTGCGTCGGTGCCGATCCGGATGCCGCCCAGGTGGACGTGGTCACCCAGGTTGATCGAGAACCAGCGCCACATCCGCGGACCGCCCCAGCGGCGCGGTCCCCACGACTTGTCGCGGTTGCCGTGCGTGTCGACGAGGTGGTGGCGCACGCCCGCGGCCTCGATCCAGCCCGTCCAGCGGCCCGCCTGCTCGAGGTGGCCCTTGCCGACGTGGCGCCGCGTCTCGGCGCTGACGCCCGTACCGCCGCGGCCCTGCCCGTCGCTGCCGATGGCGGGCGCGAGCGCCTGGAAGGTGACGTCCATGCCGATCCGGCCGCGGCGGCGCTCGCGGCCGCCGGCGAGGTCGCGGATCGACGCTTCCGCATCGCATGTGAGTCGCCAGGTCTGCATCGGCGCGAGCCGCTCGTAGCGCACGCCGGCGACCGCGAGATCGCGGTCGATCATCTCGTGCTGTGGCTGCACGCCCGCCACGACCGCCAGGTCGGTGCCGGGGAGCCACACGGAGAGGCCGACGTCCATCCGGCCTTCGTGCGGACGGATGCCGAGACGCGTGAAGAAGCCCGTATCGGTCGCCGGGTCGTAGGCGTTGAAGTAGTAGGACTCGCTCCAGGCCGGGTCGCTCTCGACGGGGTGGGCGAAGTCGTGGCGCTCGTCGAGGATGGGCACGTCCGGAGCTTAGAGCCTATCCGTACGCCGGTACAAACCGGCGAGGTGTCGTGGATGAAAGAGCCACACAGAGAAAGGCCGCGAAATCTCTTACCCCGCTGCGCAAGCGGCGGGTACTCCGGGGTGCCGACGCGGTGGATAGACGCGGAAGGCCACACCGGGGGCGCCGTGAGCGCGAGGCGGTCCAGGACCCCGCGCGGTCGAAGACCCCACGCATGTACGGATGCACCTCGCCCGGGAACCGGGAGGTCCCGCATCTGCCGGCGGTCGAGGGGACCGCAGGCCGCATCGGGAAGTCCGAGGACACACGCCGATGATGGACGGGTGCGGGAAGTCGGACAGCCTCGTAGTACCCGGGAAGCCACCGAACAACGCCGAGGAACCGGCCGCGGAGGTGGTGGAGGGAAGGGGGCTGGCCAAGGGGAACCTGCCCGAGCGCAACGTGCGCCGGACCCAGAGCCGGGAAAGCACGCCCAGCGCGCTCGAGCGGGTACGGCAGGCAGCGAGGAGAGACAGGAAGCAGCGGTTCACCGCGCTCCTTCACCACGTGTACGCCATCGA
>VBLA01000422.1 GCA_005879245.1 Deltaproteobacteria bacterium | reverse complement strand
GCTATTACAGTCATCCCGGGCAGTCAAACCACAATTCGTGCTCAGGCGGCGAGCTGCGAGAGCGCGCGTCCCGTGAGGAAGGCGATCGCGGCGGCGGTTCCACCGACGACGAGCGTCTGGATGGCGGAGCGGGCGGTGGGGGCGCCGACGTAGCGGCCCTTGAGCGCGCCGAACCCGGTCAGCGCGGCGCCGGTGAGAAGACACGAGGCGAGGAGTGCGGTGCCGAGCGGGAGCGGGAAGAAGTAGGGCGCGAGCGGGATGAGGCCGGCGCCGACGTAACCGCCGGCGATGCGGAGCGCGCTCCACAGCGCGGCACGCGGCGCGGGCTCCTCCAAGCCGAGCTCCTCGCGCATCATGAAGCGGACCCAGGCGTCCCGCTCGGCGGTGACGGCGTTCGTCGCCTGCTCGAGCGCCCGCCCGCGCAGGCCGTAGTTGCGGAAGATGCGCCAGACCTCGGCGCGTTCCTCCCCCGGCATCACTTCCGTCTCGAGCGTCTCCCGGGCGAGCTCGCTGCGGTAGGTCTCGGCCTGGCTCTGGGCGGCGAGATAGCCGCCGAGCCCCATCGAGATCGAGCCGGCGGCGATCTCCGCGAGTCCCCCGATCACGACGAGAAGGTTGCTGGTCGACGCCCCGACCAGACCGGCGGCGAGCGCGAACGGGGTGGTGAGGCCGTCCGACATCCCGAGGATGAGGTCGCGCACGATGTCGCCACCCGCGACGTGGCGCTCCCGGTGTTCGGCGCCGACGGCCATCGGGCTTTCTATCGTGGCTCCGCACCGTCCCGTCAACCGCCCGGGTCGGCTTGACGTCCGGCGACGCCCGTCGACAATGCGGCCAGCCGCGTGCGTCTGCTCTTCATCAACTCGAACCGGAGCCCGAACTACGGCGGGGTGGAGCGCTGGATGATGGACACCGCCCATGGCCTCGGGGGGCGAGGGCACACGTGCGTGCTCCTCGGACGGCCGGGCAGTCCTTGGCTCGCGCATGCGGCCCGCGTCGGGCTGACTGTGCGCGGGGACCTTCGCGGTACCTGGCCAGCGCGTGTCCTCCGCGTGCGGGAGGCGATGCGGGCCGAGCGCCCCGAGCTGGTGATCGTCAAGGCGAAGAAGGCGGCGCGCATGGCGGCGTTGGGGCGTGCGATGGGTGCCAGGGGTCGCGTGGCGCTCTTTCTCGGGTTGACGCACGAGCTCGACCGCGGCCGCTGGATCGACCGCTTCACCTGGCGTCACGTCGACGCAGGGGTCGTGGTCGCGCACGGCGAGAAGCGCTGGTACGTCGCCGCAGGCTTCGGCCCCCCGGGCAAGCTGCACGTCCTCTGGAAGGGCGTCGACCCGGCCCGCTTCGACGCCGCGCGGCCGCAGCGGGATGCCCTCCGGACGGCGCTCGGCCTCGCCCCCCACGAGGTGGCGATCGGCACCGTGGGGCGCCTGGCCTGGCAGAAGGGCATCGGCGATCTGCTCGACGCCGTGCCTATGGTGCGGACGCGCTGCCCCTCGGCGCGCTTCTTCATCGCGGGTGGGGGGCGCGACGCGCCCGCGGTCGCCACGGCGGTGGCGGCGCTCGACGGCAGCGTCACGCTCCTCGGCCATCGGGACGACGTGCCCGAGCTCCTCGCGGCCCTGGACATCGTCGTGCTGAGCTCGCGACGCGAGGCGATGGCACAGACGACGCTCGAGGGCATGGCAGTGGGGCGGCCGGTCATCTCGACCACGACCATCGGCGCCGACGAGGCGATCGAGGATGGCGTGAGCGGGCTCCTCGTCCCCGTGGGAGATCCTGGCGCGCTCGCGGAGGCGATCGTCGCGCTCGCCGCCGACCCGGTGCGGCGGGCTGCCCTGGGCGCGGCCGCCCGCCGGCGGATCGGCGAGCACTTCACGGTCGAACGCACGCTCGACCGGAGCGAGGCGGTCTTCCGCGCGATCCTGGACGCGCCACGACCCCCCGCGGGGTAGGCGCTGCTAGCTTCGCTCCCGTTTCTCTCTCCGCGAGGGCTGGAGCAGGGTGTCAGCTCCGTGCTAAGCAAACTACTTCGGCGGAGACTCCGGGACGCTTCGTGCGGTGGGTGAAGGGCGCGCTGGACAGCGAGGACGAGGCCGCGACGCGGCCGATGTCGACCCCGCCCTTGCGCTACGGCCTCGCCGTCCTCGCCGCCGTGCTTGCCCTCCTCGTGTCGTTCGCACTGGATCCGTTCGTCGAGCCCGACCCTTTCCCCGAGCTCTTCCTGGCCGCCGTGATGGTCAGTGCCTGGTACGGGGGTCTCGGGCCGGGCCTGCTCGCCACGGGCGTCTCGCTCCTGGGGGCGGCACGCTTGCTCCTCGCACCGGCCTTCACACCGACCACCACCGGCGTCAGCATGGGCCTCGACCTCCTCACGTTCCTGATCGCCGCCGTCCTGATCAGCTGGCTCAGCGCCGCCCTGCGCACCGCGCGCCGGCAGGCGGAGGAAGCGACCCGGCGGAAGACCGAGTTCCTGGCCGTGCTCGGGCACGAGCTGCGCAATCCCATGGGCGCCATCACTACTGCGGTTCGGGTCCTGACCGAGGCGAGCGTCGATGGCAGTCGAGAGGCGAAGCAGCGCGAGATCATCGGGCGG
>VBLA01000421.1 GCA_005879245.1 Deltaproteobacteria bacterium | reverse complement strand
GGCTTTCTCCGCGGAGCGGCCTTCGTCACCTTCACCCTTCCCTTCAACGTGAGCGGGCAGCCCGCCATCTCTCTCCCGCTCCACTGGAGCGCCGACGGCCTGCCCATCGGCACTCAGCTTGTCGCACCCTACGCGCGGGAGGACATGCTGCTGCGCGTGGCCGCTCAGCTCGAAGAGGCGCAACCGTGGAGCGGCCGGCGCCCACGGGTGCACGCCTGAGCAGGCGCCCTAGGCCTCACCCCAGGCGAGCTGCGCCTGGGCGGGGATGCGGAACACGTCGCCGGTCCGGAAGCGGGCGATGCGCTCGGCGACGGCGCGGAACACCTGAGCACGCTCGCTCTCGGCACGCCCCGCGAGGAGCGGCGCCAGGGGCCCTGCCATGTCGGTCAGCATCGCCCAGAACTCGGTCGCGTCGCGTGCGAACTGCGAGAGCTGCACCCGTTCCTGATGGACGTCGCCAAAACCCGCCGACCGGAGCCGGTCGGCCAGCGCGCCATCGGGCGAGAGGTGAAAGAGCCCGGGGGCCTTCGGGTCGAGCGGCGGGAGCGGGGCGAGCGTGGCGAGCGCCTCCATGGGGATCGTGATCCAGGGGTTCGCGTCCGGCGGCGCCCAGGCGGTGACGGCGATCCGGCCGCCCGGCGCGAGCGCCGCGCGCAGGCGCGCCAGCGCCTGGCCGACATCGGCCAGGTAGATGACGCTCCAGCGCGCGAGGACGGCGTCATAGGCAGCCGGTGGAAGCTCGATCGCCGCGACGTCACCGGCCCGGAACTCGACGTGGGCGAGGCCGAGCGCCGTCGCGCGCTCCCGGGCCGTGGCGATCATGTCGTCGACGAGGTCGATGCCGAGCACCCGCCCGTGGGGGCCGACCAGCACCGCCACCTGGAGCGTGGGGTCGCCGATGCCGCAACCCACGTCGAGCACGCGCTTCCCGTCGCCGACGTGCGCGACGGCCGCCATGCGGAGCGCGACCGGCCAGGTGAACGACTGGAAGAGCGGTTCCCAGCGCCGCCACCCGCCCGCGACGGCGCGCCACTCGTCGCGCACCCGGTCATGCTCGCCGCTCATGCTCCCGCTCCCGGCACGAGATCGGGGATGCCGCTCCACGCTGTGAGGCCGCCGTCGACCACCAGGGTGGCCCCCGTGATGTAGGAGGCGGCGTCGGAGGCGAGGAAGAGGATCGCGCGCGCGACTTCTTCGGCACGGCCGAAGCGGCCGAGCGGCACCGCGGCACAGCTCGAGCGCGGCCGCGCGGGTCAGGTTGATCACGCCGGCCTTGGCGGCGTTGTAGGCCGAGAGGCCGCGATCGCCCCGGAGCCCGGAGACCGACGCGACGTTGACGACCACCCCTCCCCCCATCTGCCGCATCGCGAGGACCGCCGCGCGGAGTCCGGTGAAGACCGCGGTGAGGGTCACGTCGATCGTGCGACTCCACTCCGCGAGGCCGAGGCTCTGGATCGAGCCGAAGGCGGTCGCGAAGGCGCTGGCGACCAGGATGTCGAGCCGCCCGAGCCGCCGCGCCGTTTCGCTGATCAGATGTTCGACCTGGGCATCGTCTCCCACGTCGAGGGCCTCGAAGCTGCCGCCGATCTCGCTCGCCACGCGCGGACCGCGCTCGCGGTCACAGTCGGCGACGACGACCCGCGCCCCCTCCGCCGCCAGCGCGCGGGCCGTGGCCTCGCCGATGCCCGAGGCCCCGCCGGTCACGACCGCGACCCGCTCAGCGAAGCAGCCCTCCATCCCCGTCCTGCTTAGCATCGCACCGGGCGCTGGGGAATCGCCTTGCGGCCACCGCCCGCCCACGGTAACCAGCGCCCATGCCTTTCCTGTCCCATGCGGGCGTCTCGCTCCGCTACGATCGAGCGGGCACCGGCCCCGCGGTGCTCTTCATCCACGGCTGGACCACAAACCGCACCTTCTGGGAACGCCAGACGCAGGTCCTCCGGGACCGCCACACGACGATCACCGTCGACCTCCGGGGCCACGGCGAATCGTCCCGTCCGCGGACGGGATACACGATCGGCGTGATGGTCGACGACCTCGAGCACCTCGTCCGGGCGCTCGGCGTGCCGCGCATCGCGGTGGTGGGCTGGTCGATGGGCGGCGTGCTGGCCCTCGAGCTGGCGCTCCGCCTGGGCGAGCGCGCGAGCGGGCTCGGGCTCGTGTGCACGACTGCGGGTGGTCTCCTGGATCCCAAGAACCCCCAGGCGGAGACCAAGCGCGCGAACGAGACCAAGGCCGCGATGGCGGCGGACTTCCGGGGCTTCGTACGGGACTTCGCGCCGCAGCTCTTCAAGGCCGGGGCGGCGTCCCCGCTCCTCCCCTGGGCCGTCGGGCAGATGCAGAAGACGCCCGCGCACGTCGCGGCCGCCTGCTTCGACACGCTCCTCGCCGCGGACCTGCGCTCGCGCCTGAAGACGCTCAAGGTCCGGACGGTCGTGCTCCATGGGCGCCACGACGTGCTCCTGCCGCTGGCGGGTGGCGAGTACCTCGCCAAGCACATCCCCGAGGCCCGGCTCGTCGTCTTCGAGGAGAGCGGCCACGCACCCCACCTCGAGGAGCCCGACGCCTTCAACGCCGCGCTGGGCGAGTTGGTGTAGCCCCGCCTACTCTACCAGCCGCCCGATCCGTTCCCAGCGCACCCAGCGGTCGGGGCCGTCCCACGACCAGTAGAGGATGAGCGCCTCGCCTTTGATGTCGGTGATCGGCACGGGACCCCAGAAGCGCGAGTCGTAGCTCTGGTCGCGGTTGTCGCCCATCACGAACACCGTCTCGGGCGGCACCGTGAGCGGGCCGAAGCTGTCGCCCGCACCGCCCCGGGCGTTGCTGAAGCTGGCGTGCGGGTCGTCCCAGGGCCGCCCGTCGATGAAGACCTGCTTGTTCCGGACCTCGATCGTCTGCCCCTCGGTCGCGATCACGCGCTTGATGAAGTCCTTCGAGCGGTCTTTCGGCCAGATGAAGACGACCACGTCGCCGGGCTTCGGCTTGCGGAGTCCCGGCAGCCGGCCGAGCGACACCTGGGTCAGCGGGATCTCCAGGCGCGGGCCGTAGATGAACTTGTTCACGAGGATGTGGTCGCCCACCTGCAGCGTCGGCAGCATCGAGCCGGAGGGAATCTTGAACGCCTGCACGACGAAGGTGCGAATGACGAGTGCGAGGAGCAGCGCCACGAGGAGCGCCTCCGCGTACTCGCGGAGCGTGGACTTCTGCTTGGCACCGGTCTGCACGGTGAGCGGCGCCGCGTCGGAGCCCCGGGGCTCGGGCCTAGGCATGGGGGAGCATGATAGACGACCGGCCGCTCAGCCGCCACCCTTCAGCACGGCGAGGAAGGCTTCCTGGGGAATCTCGACGCGTCCCACCTGCTTCATCCGTTTCTTCCCTTCCTTCTGCCGCTCGAGGAGCTTCCGCTTGCGGGTGATGTCGCCCCCGTAGCACTTCGCGGTCACGTTCTTGCGGAGCGCCTTCACGACCTCGCGCGCGATCACCTTGGCACCGATCCCCGCCTGGATCACCACCTCGAACATCTGGCGCGGGATGAGCCCGCGCAGGCGCTGCGTCAGGTCCCGGCCGCGGAGATACGCCTGCTCCCGGTGGACGATGACCGAGAGCGCATCCACCACGTCGCCGTTGATGAGGATGTCGAGCTTCACCAGCGCCGATGCCCGGAAATCGAGGTACACGTAGTCCATGGAGGCGTAGCCGCGGGTCATCGACTTGAGCTTGTCGTAGAAGTCCATCACGATCTCGGCGAGCGGCAGCTCGTAGACGAGCATGACGCGGGTCTCGCCCAGGTAGCGGAGCTCCGTCTGCCGCCCGCGACGCTCCTCGCAGAGCGCGAGGACGTTGCCGACGAACTCGACCGGCAGGTGGATGGTGGCGCGGATG
>VBLA01000420.1 GCA_005879245.1 Deltaproteobacteria bacterium | reverse complement strand
TGAACCTCGACCGTCCGGTGGACGAGCCGGTACCTCTCCCCTTCCTCGGGCTCATCGTGTCCGGCGGCCACACGGGGCTCTACCTGGCACGGCGACCGGGCGAATACGCCTGCCTCGGCCGGACTCGCGACGACGCGGTTGGGGAGGCATTCGACAAGGCCTCGAAGCTGCTCGGGCTCGGCTACCCCGGCGGTCCCGCCATCCAGCGGGCCGCCGAGCGCGGCGACCCGGTCGCCATCCGCTTCCCCCGCGCGCACGTGAAGCGGAGCCGCTTCGACTTCAGCTTCAGCGGCGTCAAGACGGCGCTCCGCCTGCACCTCGCCGGTGCACCGCCTGCTGCGGCAGCCCTTCCCGACATCGCGGCGAGCATCCAGGAGGCCCTGGTGGACATGTTGGTCGAGACGACGGTCGAGGCGCTCCTGGCGACGGCCGTCGAGCGGCTCGTCGTCGCGGGAGGGGTGGCCGCCAACCAACGGCTTCGATTGCGCATGACCGAGGCGGCGTCCGCGCTCGGCGTCGAGGTGCTCTTCCCCCGCCTGGCGCTCTGCACGGACAACGCCGCCATGATCGCGCTCGCCGGGTCGCCCCGGCTAGTCGCCGGAGAGGACGATGGTCTCGCGCTGGCGGCCGACGCGGACCTGCCCTTCGGGTTCGCCTGGACGGGCTGATGGGTGCGCGGCGCGAGGCGCACGAGGCGCTCGCCGCCGCGGGGCTTCGGCCGCGCAAGCGCTGGGGTCAGCACTTCCTCTGTGATCCTGCGGTGGCGCAGCGGATCGTCGATGCGGCGGCCCTCGGACCCGACTCGGTCGTCCTCGAGATCGGCCCGGGACTCGGCGCCCTCACCGACGAGCTTGCTGCACGCGCGGCACGCCTCTACCTGGTCGAGATCGACCGCGGTCTGACCGCCCGGCTGGCTGCCCGCTACGCGGAGCGTCCGCACGTGCGCGTTCTTCAGGGGGACGTCCTCACGCTCCCGCTCGACGAGCTCGTGGCCGAGCCCTCGGCCACGGTGGTCGCCAATTTGCCCTACAACATCTCGACGCCGGTCGTGTTTCGTCTGCTCGAGCTGCGGCGGCGGTTCCCTCGTGCGATTCTCACGCTGCAGCGCGAGGTGGCGGTACGGCTGGCATCGCCTCCCGGACGCGCCACCTACGGCGTCACCTCCGTCCTCGTGCAAGCGTTCGCCGAGGTGCGGCTCCGCTTCGCCGTTTCGCGGCGGAGCTTCTTCCCTCGTCCGCAGATCGACTCGACCGTCGTGGAGCTTGCCTGGACGGCCGCGCCGCGGGTGGAGATCGGGGACGTCCGCCTGTTCACCTCGGTCGTGCGCGCCGCCTTTGGCCAGCGCCGGAAGATGCTGCGCAACGCGCTCGGGGGCCTCATGACAGGGAAGGGTCTTTCCGCCGCCGCCGGCCGTGCGCTCTACACGCGCGCCGGGATCGACCCGGCGGCCCGGGCCGAGCAGCTCGATCTTGCCGCCTTCGGTCGACTGGCGCGGGTCCTGAGCGAGGCGCCGTCCCAGGTCACGCGCCCCGACGACCCGCCACAGCACTAGGCGTGCCCGAGCTTCCCGAGATCGAGACGCTCGTCCGTGGCCTCGGACCGGACCTCCGTGGCCGCGCCGTGGCCCGGGTCACGGTCCGCGAGAATCGTCTGCGCGGCGGCGTGGCGTCGGACTTCGTCGCGCGCCTGTCCGGCCGGCGCATCCGCGACCTTCACCGACGCGGCAAGTATCTCCTCGCCCCGCTCGACGACGGGCGCGTGTGGCTCGTCCATCTCGGCATGACGGGCCGGTTGACGCTCGCCGGGCCGGATCGCGCTCGTGAGCGTCACGATCACGTCGTCGTCGAGCTCGACGACGGGCGCCTGCTCACCTACAACGATCCTCGCCGCTTCGGCCGCCTGGCGGTGCTCGAGCCGGAAGCCGTCGGCGCGGAGACCGGTGCGGGTCTGGACCCGCTCGGCCAAGCCTTCACGCCGGCGGCCCTCTTCGCGCTGACGCGAGAGCGTCGGACCTCGATCAAGGCGCTCCTCATGGACCAGCGGCGGGTCGCCGGCCTCGGGAACATCTACGTCAACGAGATCCTGTTCCGTGCCGGGATCCGTCCGCGTCGGCGGGCGGCGCGGCTGCGACTCGTGGACTGTGCGCGACTCGTCCGCGCAACCCGCGGGGTCCTCGCCGCCGCGATCCGGGCCGGGGGCTCGTCGATCTCCGACTACCGGGATGGGCGCGGGCAGCCGGGATGGTTCCAGCTGCACCACCAGGTCTACGACCGCGCAGGGAGCCCCTGTCGACGTTGCGCGACGCCAATCCGGGCACAGGTGATCGTCGGGCGCTCGAGCTTCTACTGTCCCCGATGTCAGACCTGACTACGGGCGCTCCCGCACGTCGAGCAGGTCGCGGAGGCCGTCGCCCAGCAGCTGGAGCGCGAGCACCGTCGCCGCGAGCGCCATTCCTGGAAAGACCGTGAGGTGCGGCGCCACGAGGAGGAAGCCCCGTCCCTCGTCGACCATCGCCCCCCACGACGCGAGCGGAGGCGGGGCTCCGAGGCCGAGAAAGGACAGGCTCGACTCGGCCACGATCGCCCCCGCCATGCCGAAGGTCGCCTGTACGAGGAGGGCGGGAGCCACGAGCGGGACGGACACTCGGTCCGAGCACGGCGGCGAGCGCGATCGCGAGCAGGAGCCCGGGAAAGGCAAGCAGCAGGTCGATGCTGCGCATCACCACCTCGTCGAGCCAGCCGCCGGCAAAGCCCGCTGCTGCCCCGAGGGTGAGACCCGCGGCGAGGGAGAGCACGACGGTGATCCCGCCGACCAGGAGCGAGATGCGCGCGCCGTGCAGGACCCGCGCGAGCACGTCACGCCCGAGGGCGTCCTGGCCGAGCGGGTGGCCGGGACCCGGCGGACGGAGGCGTTCACCGAGCGCGGGAGCGTATGGGTCCGCGGCGGTCAGGAGGGGCGCCGCCACGGCGGCGAGCGCGAGGAGCACGAGCCCGGCGGCCCCTGCCCGGACGGCGCGTGCACCCCGGCGCCTACTCCGCATCACGTAGGCGAGGGTCGATCGCGTGGTAGACGAGGTCGGTCACGAGATTCACCCCGACGTAGGACACCCCGATCGCGAGCACACAGCCCTGCACCAGCGGGTAGTCGCGCGCGGAGATGGCCTCGACGATCAGTCGGCCCAGCCCCGGCCAGGCAAAGATCGTCTCGGTGATGATCGCCCCCGCGAGGAGCGCGCCCGCCTGCAACCCGGCGACGGTAGTAACCGGCATGAGCGCGTTCCGGAGCGCGTGCCCGCCGACCACGCGCCAGCCGGGGGCGCCCTTGGCGCGGGCGGTCCGGACGTAGTCCTCACCGAGCGCCACGAGCATGCTCGCGCGCACCAGCCGCACGAGCACACCAACCATGCCGAGGGCGAGTGTCACCGCCGGGAGGACGAGGTGGGCGAGCCCGCCGCGACCCGACACCGGGAGCCAGCCGAGACCGATCGAGAA
>VBLA01000419.1:2753-5012 GCA_005879245.1 Deltaproteobacteria bacterium | reverse complement strand
CGGAGCTCCTGCGCGCCGGTGGCTGGTACCAGTGGATATCCACGCTCCAGCACCCTGACGCGCCCCCCGCGGACCCCAGCCGCCGGATGGCAGGGAGATCTCTCTCGTGAGCCCCGCGCACATCCGCGTCCTGCTCGACGCCGATGGGATGCGGCCCCTCCTCGGCACGATCCCGCTCCTCGCTGATGGCACCGCACGCTTGACTGCCGTGTCGCTCGATCGCCTCTGGGTGAAGCCCGGCCGGCACTTCCACGCCTCGTACCGGGTGACGCTCGCCACCGAGACGGGACCGCTCGAGACGCAAGCTACCGCCAGCCTCCTGCGCAGCATCCGCGAGGCGGCTTCCCCCATGCGTCTCGCGCCCCGAGAGTCCCGGGTCCCGGCCGCGACGCGCTGGGACGTCGAGCGCTCCACCGCGCTCGTCGAATCACCACCGCTGCTGCTCCACCGGAGCTGTACGGTTGTCGGCTACTGGCCGGGCATTCGCTGCCAACTCCGCTACGAGCGGGCCGATGAGCCGGGCGTGCTCTACGGCAAGGTGTTTCCGGACGGCGCCGGAAGCGCGGCCGGGCGCGTCCAGCATGCGATCGCGCGACGCGGCGAGTCGGCGGCGTTCCAGACGCCACGGCCACGCGCCTACCTTCCCGAGCTGAACCTCCTGCTGACCGAACCGGTCGAGGGGGAGCCTCTGCTGGACCTGCTGCGCGCCGCCCCGAGCCGGAACGTCGTGGGGCGCGTAGCGACGGCACTCGCCGCCTTCCACGCGCTCGGCGTGCCCGAGGTCGACCGCCGCTTCGGCCCGGCCGACGATCTCGCCATCGTCCGGGCCTGGGTCCCCCTCATCGGCGGGATCTTTCCCCGCCTGGCGTCGCCCCTCGGCTCGGCGCTCGCCGGCCTCGAGCGAGCTGCCCCGCACGACGCAGTGGCGGTCCCCGCCCTCGTGCATCGGGACTTCTACGACAAGCAGGTCCTGGTCGGGACATCGACGATCGGGTTCCTCGACCTCGACACCGTGTGCCAAGGTGACGGGGAGATCGACGTCGGCAACTTCTGCGCTCATCTCGTGCTCCGCGCGCTGCAGGCAGGTATCAGCACCGAGGCCGCCGAGCGGCTCGGAGAGGTGCTCGTGGCGAGCTACCGGGCGGCACGGCCTGCGGCCGACCCACGGCGGGTTGCCTGGTATCGTGCCTCGGCACTGCTCCGTCTCGCCTGCGTCTACGCCCTCCGTCCCTGGTGGCATGGCCTCGCACCCACCCTCATCGACGAGAGCCGCCGGACGCTGGAGGCATAGGCAATGGCGACCGCGGTCTCGCCGGGCGTGGCGAAGGTCACGAAGAAGCGGAGCTGGCGCGGCGCGACGATCGCCGCGCTCCTGCTCTCGGCTGGCCTGCTGGGCCTTGCGGTCATCTCCCAGGACGATGGCAAGATCCACCTCGAGCGGCTGGCCATGCCCGAGCAGATCCAGCGCTGCACCGCCGACGCGGACTGTGCCCTGGTCGACAAGATCAGCTGCTGTGACTGCCAGTCGGGGGGGGCCCAGGGCGCGATCAACAGCACCCAGCAGGACGCGTTACGTCGGTTCCTCAAGGTCGCCTGCCGCCACCGCGCTGTCTGCGTGCGCGTCGACACCTGCCAGCGCGACCTCGTGCCGGCCTGCAGCGCCGGCCGATGCGTCGCGAGCGTCAGCGATGGATAGGTCGCTGCGGATCCGCTTCGCCCTGCTGGGTGGCCTCTTCCTCACCCTGCTCGTCTTGAGCCTGGTCCTCTCCTCCTTCTACAAGGCGACGTCGCGGGTGAAGACCCTCGTCCTCCCGCCCGACGTCACGTCCTGCAGCAAGGACGAGGACTGCGGACTCACCGACCAGATCGGCTGCTGTCCCTGCGGGTCCGGCGGCGGACAGGCGGCGGTGAACAAGCGGATGCGTCCGCAGCTGAAGGCGTTCCTCCAGGGGGCGTGTCGCAAGCGCGTCCCTTGCGTCGACGTCTCGGCCTGCCGGAGCGATCTCGCGCCCGTCTGTCGGGACAACGTCTGCACCCTCACCACACCCGGGAGGACTTGAGGTCAAAATGGCCGCCATCCGACTGCTCTTCTACTCGCACGACACCTTCGGCCTCGGGCACTTCCGCCGGAGCCTCACGATTGCCTCCCACCTGCGCCGCCATCTTCCCGAGACGTCGGTCCTCATCATGACCGGCCTCGAGGCCGCCTACGCGTTCGAGACGCCGGCCGGCGTCGATTTCGTCAAGCTGCCCGCGGTG
>VBLA01000419.1:0-2725 GCA_005879245.1 Deltaproteobacteria bacterium | reverse complement strand
TGTTGGTCGTCGACAACGTGCCCCGGGGCGTCGACGGAGAGCTCCTCCCCACCCTCGACTTCCTGCGCGCGCATCGGCCGCAAACGCGGATCGTGCTAACGCTGCGCGACGTGCTCGACACGCCCGAGGAGATCGTGCCGCTGTGGCGGAAATGGGGCGTCTACCAGCTCCTCGAGCGCTCCTACGACGAGATCTGGGTGGCGGGCTGGCAGGACATCTTCGACCCCACCCTCCTCTACGAGTTCCCCGCCGCGGTCGCGCAGAAGACGCGCTTCTGCGGCTACATCGTGCAGCGCGCGTCACGAGAAGCGGCCGCCGCGATCGCGGAGGAGCTCCGGCTCTCCGGTGCCCCGCTCAGCATCGCCAGCGTGGGCGGAGGCGAAGACGGATACCCGCTTCTCAGGACCTATGCGGACGCCGTGGGGAAGCTGCCGCACCGGGGTGTGAAGAGCGTCGTTTGCCTCGGTCCCGACATGCCACCCGAGCAGCGCAACGACCTGAAGCAGCGGTTACTGCCTCGCAGCGACGTCCTGCTCTACGATTTCCGACCCGACCTAGTGAGCTTCCTCCCGCTCGCGTCCGTGACGGTGTCGATGGCCGGCTACAACAGCGTCGCCGAGGTCCTCGCTCACGAGAAGGCGGCGGTGGTGGTCCCCCGGGTGTTCCCCCGGCGGGAGCAGTGGTTGCGGGCGCACGCCTTGGAGGAACGCGGCCTGGTCCGCACGATCGACACGGCTGATCTCAATCCGCAGAGGCTGATCGACGCGATGAGCGCCGGCCTCATGAGTGGCGCTCCATCGGCTGGCTCGATCGATTTCGGCGGCCTTCGTCGGATCACGCGGCGCGCGCAGCGCCTCCTCGGCGTCACGGAGCAGGGATAGGGTGCGCATCGCCTACGTCTCGGCCGACCGCGGCGTCGCCCCCATGGGATCGAACGGCTCGGCGACCCACATGCGGGAGCTCGTGAATGCGCTCGTCGCGCGAGCCGCAGAGGTGAAGCTGCTCACCCCGCGACTCGCGAATGGTCCCGGTGTCCACTGCGAGTCGGTCGACATCGACACCGACGACCTCCTCCCCACGCTCCGCCGCCTGACGGCCAGGATCGACGGTGGAGGTGGTGCCGCGGCCATCCAGGCCTCCGAGGTGCACGGGCTGCTCCTGAACGAGTACCTGCTCCAGCACCTCGAGCGGCTGCATGCCCGGTGGCCGATCGAGCTCGTCTACGAGCGCTATTCTCTCTGGTCCCACGCCGGTCTCCGCTTCGCTCGCCGCCACCGCATCCCGTTCCTTCTCGAGGTGAACGCGCCACTCGCCGCCCAGCAGGAGGCGTACCGCCGCCTCTCGAATGCGGCAACCGCCCACGCCCTCGAGCGAATCCTGCTCCGCCGGGCCGATCGGGTGATCGTCCCGTCTAACGTCCTGGCCGCCTACGTCCGGGACCGGGGATGCCCGGCCCGTCGCGTGCGGGTGATCCCGTGCGGTGTGAGGCGGGAGTTCTTCGACTGCGACGTGCGCCCGGACGACGGTCCGACCGACGGCGATTTCGTGATCGGTTTCCTCGGGAGCCTGAAGCCCTGGCACGGCGTCGAGACCCTCGTCGCTGCCTTCGGCCGTCTGCTCGCGCTCCATCCCGGGTATCGCCTCCTCGTCGTGGGCGACGGACCGCTGCGCGGCCTGCTGGACCGGTTCGCGCACGCATGTCCTCTACCCGACCGTGTGACCATCACGGGGGCGGTGGCACACGAGGAGGTGCCGCGCTACCTGGCCCAGATGGACGTCGGCGTCGCGCCCTACCCGGTCTTGCCGATGTTCTACTTCTCGCCGCTCAAGATCTTCGAATATGCGGCCGCCCGCGTGCCGATCGTCGCCAGCGCCGCCGGGCAGATCGCGGAGATCCTGGTGCATCGCAAGAGCGCGCTGCTCCATCCTCCCGGCAGCGTGGAGGAAATGGTGCACCACATCGAGAAGCTGCGGGGCAATCCAGAGCTGCGAACCCGCCTCGCCCGTCGGGCTCGCCGGATGGCGAAGGCCTTCAGCTGGGATCGTCTCGCCGCGCGCGTCCTGGCCGTCGCCGAGACCGCGTGCCGGCGATACGCCGCGGCGCCCGACCGCCACCTCGACTAGGGTCCTGAGTCCGAGCTTCGACGCGAGCATCTCGTCCGCGGTCTTCGTCCAGACGAAGCGCTTCGGCTGACCGCTGACGGCGAGGTAGTGATTGATGGCCGTCTCCAGCTCGCGGGTGCTCCGATGCGTTCCGCGGCGGATCTGCTTCTTCGTGAGGGTGGCAAGCCAGCGCGCCACGAGATTGGAACCGCCGGGCCACAAAGCGGGCCCCCCATTTGCCGACCATCTGCCGCGTCACGCTGAAGCGGGTGGCGACCGCCGTATTCGTCGCTCCCGTCGCGCACGCCTGCACGATGCGGGCCCGCTGCACCACGGCCTGGGCGGGCTACTGCGACGTCGTCGCTCGCCGCGCGGCGTAGAGCGTCACCGGCTCGTCGAACCCCTTCAGCATCCGCTTCCCGGCCGGCTCGAAGCAGAGCCCGTCCGCGCCGGCCTCCGCGACGACCTCGGTCGTGACCAGCACCTCGCGCGGCACGGCGAGCTCCGCGACGCGCGAGGCGAGGTTGACGACCGGCCCGTAGTAGTCTCCGCCCCGCATGAGCAGCGTACCGGTGGCGAGGCCGCCCCGCGGCATCACCGAGGCGTCGGCGCGGAAGCGGTC
>VBLA01000418.1 GCA_005879245.1 Deltaproteobacteria bacterium | reverse complement strand
CCCTTCACCGACGAGCTCGTGCGTCGCGGCACGTTGGAGATCCCCAGCGGCACGCCCTTCGACCACGCCATCGAACCGATCACGGCGCGCTTCGGTTTCGCGCGCACGCTCTACGTGGCGATCCAACGCGACGGCCGGCACCTCGGCTTCCTCAATTTCAGCGAGCGTCCACCCGCGCGCCCGTTCGAGGAGCACCGCGTCCGCCTGGCCGAAGGGCTGGCACACCAGGCGGCGATTGCCCTCGTGAACGCCCAGCTGGTCGACGAGCTGCAGACCGCCAACCGTGTGAAGTCGGAGTTCCTGTCGACGATGTCACACGAGCTGCGGACGCCGCTGCACGTCATCATGGGCTACACCGAGATGGTCGAGGATCGCGATGCCGAGGACTGGGCGGTGGCGTCCGCGAAGATCCGCGGGGCCACCCGTGAGCTCCTGGAGATGATCGAGGCCACGCTCACGCTCAACCGGATGGAGTCCGGCAAGGACGGTCCGATGATCGACGTCGTCCCGGTACGCCAGCTGTGGGACGAGCTCGACGGTGAGTTCGCTGCGCTGCCCCGCAGGCCCGCGGTGGCGCTGCGCTGGGAACCGCTGGACGGCGTCGTGCTCGCGACCGATCGCCGGAAGCTGAAGACGATCCTGAAGAATCTCGTCGGCAACGCCCTCAAGTTCACGACCAGCGGCGAGGTCGGCGTGACCTGCGAGGTGGCGGACGACGCGTGCGTCTTCCGCGTGCGCGACACGGGCGTGGGCATCTCGCGCGAGCATCTGCCGCACATCTTCGAGATGTTCCGGCAGGTCGACAGCTCGGATCGTCGCTCCTACGGCGGCGTGGGGCTTGGCCTCTACATCGTGCGCCGCCTGGTCGAGCAGCTGAGGGGCGACATCGAGGTCGAGAGCGAGCCCGGGTCCGGCTCGACATTCACCGTCACCCTGCCTCGCACGCTCGCCTCCCAGCCGACGCTGCGCGTGGCGAGCTGACCCGCCCCGGGGCGGCTTCGCCCGGCGGCTTGCAGTTCCCTGCTGCGGGTCGTAGCTTCGCGCCGATGAACGCGCACGCGATTCGCGACAAGGTCGCCATCGTCGGCATGGGATGCTGCAAGTTCGGCGAGAACTGGGACAAGGACCCCCAGGACATGATCGTCGAGGCGGCCTACGAGGCGTACGAGGACGCCGGCATCGAGAACCCGCAGCGTCAGATCGAGGCGGTCTTCTGCGGCGCGCAGTACCCCTCGAAGGGGACGGCCGAGGTCGCGGATGCCCTCAAGCTCTACGACCGCCCGGTGAGCATGGTCGTCAACTACTGCGCCACCGGCACCGACGCCTTTCGCTTCGGTGTGTTCGCGGTCGCGTGCGGCATGTACGACACGGTACTCGTCGTCGGCTTCGACAAGCCGAAGGATCGGGGGGTGTCCGGACCGAGCGTCGCCGTGACTGGCGTGCGGGGCCTGCCCGCCACGCCGGCGGGCTGGTTCTCGCACTGCGCCGCGCGCTACTTCGCCACCTACGACGCCGGGCGCGAGGACCTCGCCCGCATCGCCGTCAAGAACCATCACAACGGGACACTCGCGCCGAAGTCGATGCTGAAGCGCGAGGTCACGGTCGAAGAGGTCCTCGCGGCGCGCATCATCTCGTGGCCCTTCGG
>VBLA01000123.1 GCA_005879245.1 Deltaproteobacteria bacterium | reverse complement strand
TCTTCACGGCGACGCTCGCGATCGCGGCGCTGGTGCTCGGCTGCGGCACGGAGGCGTCGCGGGTCGCGATCGCCGGCGCGTCGATCACGATCGGCGTCGCCGCGGCGGGGTGCGAGCTCCTCCCCCTCCGCATCGACGACAACCTCACCATCCCGCTCTTCGTGGGCTTCACGACGTGGATCGTCGCCTCCCTGCTCGGGGTGCCACTCACCTGAGCGACCCGGCCGGGTCGGGAGCAGCCGCGTAGCCGGGTGGATCTCCGCCCCTTGACAGCCGAAGGCGCGGCACTCTAGCCATGCAGCGCATCCAGGAGGTGCGCCGTGCCCACCTACCAGCGCTTGAGCGCGATGGACGCTTCCTTCCTCGGCATCGAGGACGCGAGCTGTCACATGCACGTTGGAGCCGTCCTCATCTTCGACGCGGCACCGCTCCGCGCGCCCGGCGGCGGCATCGACATCGACCGCATCCGGGCGGCGATTCACGCCCGCCTCCACCTCGTGCCGCGCTTTCGCCAGCGGCTTGCCCAGGTCCCCTACGAGCGCGTTCCCATCTGGGTCGACGACGACCGCTTCCGCCTCGCCTACCACGTGCGTCACACCGCGCTGCCGCAGCCCGGCGACGAGCGCGTGCTGAAGCGCCTGGTCGGCCGCATCATGTCCCAGCCGCTCGATCGGAAGCGGCCGGTGTGGGAGATCTGGGTGGTCGAGGGGCTCGACGGCGACCGGTTCGCGCTGATCAGCAAGACCCACCACTGCATGGTCGACGGCATCTCGGGCGCGGACCTGATGTCGGTGATCCTCGACGCTACCCCCGATGCCCGGGTGGGGAGTCCGGAGCCGTGGCAACCAGCGCCGCACCCGAGCGGCGCACGCCTCGTCCTCGACGCCGCACTCCGCCGCGCCGCGCAACCGGGTGAGGCGCTGCGCGCCGTCTACTCGGCAGCGACGGCTCCGCGCACTCAGCTCCGCACCCTGACCGAGGGGCGGTGAAGAACGTGCTCGGGGGCACCCTGAACGACGTCGTGCTGGCAACCGTGAGCGGCGCGCTCCGGTCCTTCTTCACCCTGCGCGGGGTCGATCCCGAGGGGCTCACGGTCCGCGCCCTGGTCCCGGTCAGCGTCCGCAGCCAGGACGAGCGCGGCGCGCTGGGCAACCGCGTGACGCAGATGACGGCCTCCCTGCCCGTCGGCCAGGCCGACCCGGGAACGCGCCTCGCGGCCGTGCGGGCCACGACCGCCGGTCTCAAGGAGTCGCGTCAGGCGCTCGGCGGCGAGGTGCTGACGGCGATCAGCGAATGGACGGTCCCGAACGTGCTCGTGCAGGCCGTCCGCCTCGCGGCCCGGGCCCGACCGTACAATCTCATCGTGACCAACGTACCCGGTCCGCAGATCCCGCTCTACCTCCAGGGGGCGCTCATGCGGACCGCGTATCCGGTCGTGCCGCTGTTCGAGAACCTCGCCCTGGTGGTCGGGCTCTTCAGCTACAACGGCGGTCTCTTCTGGGGCGTGAACGGCGACTGGGAGAAGCTCCCGGACCTGCACGACTTCGTGCTCGGGCTCGAGCACTCGTTCGAGGAGCTGCAACGCGTGGCGGCGGCCGCCGCGCCGAGGGCCGCGGCGACGAGCGCCGGCAGCTGAGCTAGCACAAGGCGCGGCGCATCATCTCTTCGGCGATCTGCACGGCGTTGGTGGCGGCGCCTTTGCGGAGGTTGTCGCACACTTCCCACAACCAGAGGCGGCTGCTGAGCAGGTCTTTGCGGATGCGCCCGACGAGCACCGTGTCCCGTCCGACGACGTCGGTCGGCGTCGGGAAGCGGTCGTGCGACGGATCGTCGATGACCTCCACGCCGGGAAAGGCAGCCAACGCGCGGCGCGCCTCCTCCGGCGTCAGCGGGCGCTCCGTCTCGATCAGCACGGAAGCCGAATGGCCGACGGGCACCGGTACGCGCACGCAGGTCATGGTGACGTCGAGATCGGGGAGCGCCATGATCTTCCGTGTTTCGTGGAGAAGCTTGACCTCCTCGGTGGAGTACGCGCTGTCGAGGAAGGTCTCGCAGAGGGGGATGACGTTATAGGCGATCGGTGCGGCAAAAGTTGCCGCCCGGGGGGTTTGACCACGACCGATCGCGGCCACCTGCGCCTCGAGCTCGTCCAGGCCCGGCCGGCCGGCGCCGCTGACGGCCTGCATCGTGGTCACGACCACGCGCCGCAGCCCGGCCGCACGACGCAGCGGCTCGAGCGCCATGACGAAACCTATGGTCGTACAGTTCGGACACGCCACCAGCCCCTTGTGTGCCACGAGCGCGTCCGCATTCACCTCGGGGACGACCAGCGGAACCGTGGCGTCCATGCGCCACGTGCTGGACTTGTCGATCACGATGGCCCCCCGCCGGACGGCTTCGGGAGCCAGCTCCTTCGACAACGACCCCGTCGCCGCGAAGAAGACGAAGTCGACGCCGTCGAACGCCTCCGGCCGCGCTTCCCGCACCTCCACCGACCTCCCGGCGAAGCGGACGGAGGCCCCCGTCGAGCGTGCACTCGCCAGCGGCCGCAGCTCCCGCACCGGAAAGCGACGCTCCTCGAGGACGCGGAGCAGTACCTCACCGACGGCACCGGTGGCACCGACGATCGCGACGCTCCTCCCGTTCTCCTTTTCTCCCATTGCCGTGCCTCCCTGCCCGAGCTCAGGATGCCATACCGACACGACTCAGGTCAGGGCGAACAGCACCTGGCCGTCTACCCTGGGGAGAAGCTGCGCGGGGCGCGGCCGGGAGGGCGAGACGGCAGGGTCTCGTCCGCCCTCCGGCCGCGCCGGATCCGCAGGCTAGTAGTTGCGGGGTCCCGAGAACCCGCCGCTGCGGGGCCGCCCACCGCCTCCACCCTCGCGCGGCTTCGCCTCGCTGACGTTGATCTGCCGGCCGGCCACGTCGCGGCCGTTCAGGCTCGAGATCGCCTTGCCGGCCTCGCTCGCCGAGCTCATCTCGACGAAGCCGAAGCCACGCGAGCGGCCGGTGTCGCGGTCGGTGACCACGGTCGCCGACTCGCACGTCCCCATTTCCGAGAACAGAGTCTCGAGGTCCGCGCTGGTGGTGTCGAAGGATAGGTTCCCGACGAAGATCTTCTTGCCCATGGCATTCTCCTGCCCCTACGGGGCGACTGTGATTTTTGTCGCGGTTGCCTGAGCGAGAGACCGAGATCGTCGAAGGGAAGACGGAGCGGGTCGCGCACAAACAAGAGGACGGAACTCCTTATCGTCTCATTCCATCCGTCGCGCAACCCTGGGATCGTCGACGACGAGGAGTATCGGTGCCGACCGTGGCAAGGGCGACGCCGCCGGTCCCGAAGCTCGCGTCGAGGGTGCCGTCCGGCTGAAAGCGGACGAGGGCTACCTGCTCGTACCCCTGGGCGGGGTGCACGACGCCCGCGGCGAGGAGCTTGCCGTCGGGCTGCCTCGCGATGCCCTGCCCGAAAGCCCGGGTCTGAAAGGGCGCCCGCACGATCCCCTGTCGCCGAAGGAGAAGTGGTGGTCGCCGGGCGCCGCCCACGCCGTCAGCACGCCGAGGAGCAGCCGGCGCGCAACCTCACGATGTTGACATGGTCAACTTTGGCACGTAGGTGTGGACGCCGTCATCATCCAGTCCACCGGCGCGCGCAGAACGGCCTAAGGAGTCGCGATGGAAGAGCACCCCGTTCTCTGGCACTTCACCTTTTCTCATTTCAACGAGAAGGCGCGCTGGGCACTCGACTACAAAGGCATCCGTCACGTGCGCCATCCGCTGGTCCCGGGCTTTCACGCCTCGACGGTCAGGAAGATGACTGGTCAAACGGCGATGCCGGTCCTGCAGATGAACGGGAGGACGATCCACGACTCGACGCGGATCATCGCCGCGCTCGAAGAGACCTTCCCCGAGCCGCCGCTCTATCCTCGTGCTCCGGCCGAGCGCGCGCGCGCCCTCGAGCTCGAGGAGTTCTTCGACGAGGAGCTCGGGCCGCACATCCGGCGGGTCGGATTTCACCTGATGCTGCCCGATCCCGGCTTCGTCGTCGCCGCCTTCACCTCGGAGAGCGGGCTCGCCGCTCGGATCGCGATGCGCGTGGCCTTCCCGATGATCAGTGTCGTGATGCGGAAGCGCATGCGGATCGACGAGGCCGGCGTCGAGGTCAGCCGAAAGAAGACCTTCGCCGCGCTCGACCGGCTGGAGCGCGAGCTGCAACCCTCCGGATACCTCGTGGGAGACCGCTTCAGCGTCGCCGACCTGACCGCGGCAGCGCTCTGCTCCCCGCTGGTGGCACCTCCGGAATTTCCCTATCTACCGCGAGGCCCGATGCCCGAGCCGATGGCGCGCGTCCGTGAATCCGTCGCCGCTCGCCCCGGCTTCCGCTGGGTCCTGGAGATGTACCGGCGCCACCGCGGTCGATCGGCCGCCATCGCCGCATGAGTCGTGGGGCACCTGTGCACCCGATGAAGCGCGCGATGGCGGACGGAGACGGCAGGCTCGTCGCGTGATTGTTTGCTGCTCTCGGGTGACTCGAGATACTGCTCGGTATCGGTCACAGTGTCGTCGGGACGCACATGCTGACCCGGCCCGAGGGGATGGTGCCCATGGTCGCAGCCACAGCTTGGCCTGATCCTCGGCGTGTCTCTCCGGGCCGGCGTGTCATTCATGATCTTCGGCGTGCTGTGGAGCTGTTCTACCTCCTCGCGATCATCCAGCTCACGCTCATGGCGACAGCGCTCAGCTGGGCGGTCGCCAGGATGTCTCCGGCCACGACCCCCGCGCGGCCCGGATGAGAACGCTACCTTCCCAGCGCGAGCGCGGCCCTGAGGACAAGGATCACCATCAGAGCGATGACAGGAAGGGCGAGAGCGAAGATCTGTCGCCAATCCGCGAGGGAAACGATGGCGTACGCCAACCGTTCCCTGATCTCCGACGGCACCTGCGAATAGCGGGACCAGACGCGGTGCGCGAAGAGCAGGTTGTAGGAGAAGCCGAATGCCCCGGTCAGCATGCAGGCCCAGACGAATGGATCGGACAGGGCGAGGGGCGACGCCGCATTGAACACGGTGACACGCGCCCCGTAGTAGATCAGCCCGATGCAGGCGGCGACGGTGGACGCCCAAAGGGTGAGGCACACTTGACTGACGCCCCGCCGCGCCCACGCTTCCTGCGCTTCGGAGATCGCATGAGACACGACCTCCTTGGTAGCGTCCTGGGCCGCCTCGATGATCTTCCGTACCGACATGACGAGGGCCGCGAGGGCGCCGGCATCGTCAATGTACCCCGCGCCCGGAATCCAGTCGGGAATCGCGTCGAACGGACTGATGAAGTAGAGAAGGGCGGCCACGGCAAGTATTTTGTACCGCTTGGGCACCCTGGGATCGCCGACGTAACCGTAGGCTTCCTTCACCAAGCTGACCAGGCGGTTGTCGGCGGCAACCCGGAGGAGCTTGGCGGGAAGACGGTCGCGAACGATGCCCTCGGCATCGGGCCGCGCGGCCTCGTCGATATACCGCTGGGGAATTGGGGCTGGTGCCCCGCCGAGCTCGGCCTTTCTCATGCTTCACCAGGCCTGACCGCGCACATCGTGCGGTCTCCTCTCGTTGGTCTACTGTGAACGAGAACGTCGTGACTCTCAAGGTGAGAGAGGTAGACCCGGCCACACGGTGACCGCGCCCGTGAGCGACCGGCGGTCGCCGTCGGACGCGGCCAGCAGCGCATGCCGCTCCGGCTTCTCGACCGCGTAGCACCCGCCGCAGACTTTGCAGACCACCTCGGCGCGTCGCCGGGTGGCGAGCACGGCGGAGCGTCACCCGGGGAGACTAGTCTCCGGCATGAGGTTCCGTTTGGTCACTATCGTGCTCCTCGCCACGCTTGTGGCCTGTGCGCACGGGCGTCTCGAGCAGAGGTATTGGCAATAGTTGTGGATCGGGCCCGGGGGAGCGGTTTGCGAGCTCGTGGGCCCAGTTGCCGTCAGTCCTGCCGCCGGCGGCAGAACGGCAGGAGCATCGGCACGCGTCGTTGGTAGCTCCGGTACTGCTCGCCGTGGAGGTGCACGAGCGTCCGCTCCTCGATCTGGATGGCGATCTCCACGTAGAAGGCGCGCATCGGTTGGCCCGAAACAAGACCTCCGGGTGCGTGTCAAGTATCTAGCGGCTCTCGACGGTAGCGCTGCACACTGGTGCGCCGGAACGGTCCCTCCTCGACGGCGAGCTTCGCCAGGTCGAACTCCGCGCCGTCGCGTAGCAGCGCAAAGAGGATGCGGCAGAGGCGATGGGCGACGGCGACCACCGCCATCGTGTAGCCGCGCTGCGCGCACAAGCGGGCAAAGTACGGATGGAGGGGATGGTTCCGCATTGCGACCCCGTGGTCGGCCGTGGACCTTACCGCGGCGGAGGGCAGCCCGCCTTCATCGATACGGTTATCGCTCCTACGGCCCACCAGCCCCGTCGTCAGCATCGTGAAGACAAAGATGACGAGGCCGGCGCGGATGAGGTTGGGCACCTTCGAGTGGGCGATCTCGCGATTCACCTGCGCGAGCGACTCCTCGCCGCTCATGGCGAGAATCGAGTGTCCAAAGGCGATCAGGATGCCGAGCGCGCCGATGCGCTTCCCCCACTCCGTCCCTCCGAGCCAGCCGAGCGCCTCGTCGCTCAGGTGCAGCTCGAACGGCGGCAGCGTCGCCCCGCGCTGCCAGAGCGTCGCGCCGCACCAGGCGAGCATGACGACGACCATCACGGTGGTGACGCGCATGATCTTCATCGCCTTGTCGCTCGACTCCTCGATGCCGAGGATGTTCTGGTGCCAGAAGTAGAGCGTGATCGCGACGGCGATGGCGGCCGATCCCGCAGCGGTCGGAATCGTCACCGCGAGGTGGAACAGGTGGAGCAGCTCGTTCGCCAGTCCGACGATGTACTGGCCGGCCGAGACGCCGCTGATCGGGCCGGTCAGCACGTAGTCGAACATGAGCGCCGACACCGAGAGCTTAGCGAGGGTCCCGCCCATCGCCTCCTTGACGACGCGGTAGACCCCGCCGAGCACGAACATGGCGCAGGACTCGATGTAGATGCCCCGTACGGCATACGCGAACAGCATGACGGCGCCGATATACCAGGGCGCCGCTTGCCGATCGCCTGCTCCACGATCCCGCCGATGTAGTAGACCGTCGACGCCATGTCGCAGAGCACGATCGCGGAAGCTCGCCAGAAGGAGATGAAGACGAGCATGGCGATGGTGACGACGATGATCTTCGGGCGCGGCGCCGGGCCGCCGCCGCGCGGGTCTCGGGGGTCACGGGCCGCTACGCCGCTCGCGCGCCCGGACGCACACGCTGCTCCTCGTCGCAGAGGGCAGCGAGCACCGCGGTCGCGTCGGCCGCGCTCATGATCCGCGCGCGGCACCGCCCGTCGCTCAACAGGCGAGATACGGTCGCGAGGAGCTTCAGATGCGTCCCAGGGGCGTCTGCCGGGGCGGCGAGCACGAAGAAGAAGTGCAACGGCAGCCCCCACCCCGCGACCGGGCCAGAGGTCCCGCGGTTGCCGTGAAGGGCGAGCTGGGCTTGGCCCCATCGCCGGCCCGGACGTCGGTCCCAATCTGGCTCACCGCGTCATCGCCTCGATCATCCCCCGGGTGAGAGAGCGCCAGGGTCCGGGCGACTGCGAAGCATTCGGTCCCGAGGCACCGCTCTCGGGCAGGGAGGGGAAAGGCGGGTCCGGATTCACGGCAGGTTCGCCACCGAGGGTCGGTAGGCAGCGCCTACATCGCGATTTGGCTCGCTGGAATGGTTGACGGCCCGGATCGGATTCGGTACGCCGCCGCGGGCTCCGCAAGATCCGGCGAAGCCGAGGGAGGACATCGATGGAAGTCGCAGCGACGGCAACCAACTCGATGAAGCAGGCAGCCGGGTCGCGTCGCGGACGAGGTGCCCTCTCCTTGCTGCTCGCCCTCGGGGTGACGGCGCCTGCCCAGGCGTACTTCCTCGACGAGGGGAACCACTTCGACCTGAGAACCCGCATCTATTCCCAGATTGCGGTCGCCGCGGAATCCGCCCGCGAGACGCCACCCACCTTCAGCCCCGGCGACCTCCTCTCGCACCGGAACTTCTACAACCCCGAGTTCGACGCCAAGCTGACCGACTACGTCGAGTGGACCCGGGGCGTGCCAGGCCTCTCGCTGCTGACGCCGGATGACTTCAAGTTCCGCTTCGCATGGTGGGGCTTCTACGACGGCATGTTCGACTACCTCGCTCCCCAGTGGCGCGAAGCGCTCCGGGCGGTGCCCCGGTCCCGGCAGGCGTCGAGCGACAACATCGCGGGCGAAAGCTTCAGGTTCAACGACGAGAACAAGAATCCGCGAAACATCCTCGGCAAGCGCAACCGCATCAACGAGCTGTACCTCGATTTCACCAAGGGACGGCTCTTCACGCGCGTCGGCCGGCAGTCGATTGCCTGGGGCGAGGCGGACGCGATCGTCTTCATGGACGTGATCAACAACTTCGACCTGACGATGGGCGCGCCGGGTCTCTTCATGGATCTGGAAGAGGCCCGCATCCCCTTCTGGGCCGTCCGCAACACGGTCAAGCTCGTCGACAACTGGCGCTTCCTCTCGGGCCTCTTCGCCGACACCTTCGTGGTGCCGGGACCGATCGACACCACCGTCCCCATCACGACCCCGGCCTTCTTCGGATTTCCCTACTCGCAGCCGGGTCAGGACCCGCATCGGAACCCCGCCCTCGCGCCGCTGTTCAACCCGCTGCCGCTGGAGGTATCGATCGTCGACCGCCTGCCGAAGAACGACTGGAGCGAGACCCGCTGGGGCGCCCGGCTCACGAGCGTGCTCTTCCGCGACTACACGGTGCAGGGCTGGTTCTTCCGCACCTACCCCACCGCGCCGGTGCCCCTCCTGATCGGCGGCACCCCGGCCATCACGCTCGCGGCCACGAAACCACAAGGGAATACGCTCATCGACGACCGGGGCTTCCGCACACCGGTCTGCCTCGACAGCTCCGGGAACCCCATCCCGAATCCGGGCAGCGGCCACACGCCGGCGGGGCGGGCCTGCAAGTACGCGCGTCCGATCGTCACTGCGCTCTTCCGCCGTCTCACCTCGGTCGCCGGGGCGGCGGCCACCTGGTACAGCCCGCAGGTGGGCGGCATCATCCGCACCGAGGCGGAGTACTTCCTGAAGCAGGACGCCTTCATTCCCGGCGTGAACCTCGACCCGCAGGTGCAGGTCCCCGGCGGGACCAAGAAGAACAACAGCATCCCGAAGGCCGACTACCTCCGCTACACGGTCGGGTACGATCGGTTCTTCTTCTTCCGCCCCCTCAACCCGACCAACAGCTTCATCTTCGTGAGCGCCCTCAACGGGCAGTGGAACGTGACCGCGCGCCGGGAGAAGGACTTCCGGTTCAACGGGCTCGCGAAGCCGGGCAAGAACCAGGTCGAGTCAGGGAGGATCCCCGGGAATCCAGCCTGCCAGACACCGCCGTTCGGCCTGCTCTGCGTAACCGCGCCGCCGAAGAACTTCGAGGACGAGAAGAAGTTCGAGCACTTCTTCAACCTCACGCTCCAGACCGACTACCTCCATGGGCGCCTCGAGCCGCGCCTGGTGGGGGTCCTCGACGTGAGCGGCGAGTTCGCCTTCGTCACCCAGGCCACCTATCGGTTCACCGACTATCTGCTGGGACAGGCGGCGTTCATTGCCGTCGAGGGCTCGCGCCGGGCCGGGCCCGCCGTCTTCCGCGACCGCGACCAGTTCCAGTTCCGCCTCACGTACCAGCTGAACTAGCCGTCTCCGCGGGGAGCCGTGGCCCGCGGTCCGGTCGCCGTGGGACCGCAGCGCAGGCGCTCGTCGACCATCGTCGCCGAAGCGCCGCGCCGAACTCGAGCCGCAGCTTCGTGTGAGTCGCACCACTCGAGCCGACGCTTGCCCCGCGCGACGCGAATCAATATCGTTTCGCCCATGATCGACTACGGCGCGTTCGAGCGGGCGATCGGGACCGCGCGAGCCGGGGGCCTGGGGGGCGAACGTCCGGCTGTTCTCCGACCTGTATCTGGTGCCCGGAACGATCGACAACTCGGTGCCGGTCGAACCGACGTGGTTCGGGATGCCGTACTCCGGGGCCCAGCCGACGGTCGACCCGCAGGTGGCACGGGCCGGCCTGCTCGACCCGGTCGGCGGGCACATCTCGATCGTCCAGCGCCTCCCGAAATCCACCTGGAGTGAAAGCCGCTGGGGCGCGCGCCTGGGCGGGATCGTGGCGCGGGACTACACGGTGAGCACCTGGTTCTTCCGCACCTATCCCGAGCAGCCGACGCCGCTGATCACCAGCCCGAGCTTTCTCGAGCTCCCCTCGAAAAAGACGCTGATCGACGACCGCGGCAACCGGGTCCCGGTCTGCAACGGCCTCGGGGCGGGCGGCACGGGCATCGGCCATACCCCGGCGGGCCGGCCCTGCACCTTCGCGCACCCGTCCGTCACCGAGCTCTTCCGGCGCCTTGAGTCGGTCTTCGGCCTGGCGGCCACCTGGTACAGCCCGCTCGTGGGCGGCGTCATCCGCTCGGAGGCGGAGTACTTCCTCAACGAGGATGCGTTCATTCCCCACATGAACCTGAACCCCCAGGCACAGGTTCCGGGATCGCGACCAGTTCCAGCTCCGCCTGACCTACCTGCTGAACTAGCCGCCCTGCCTGACAGGAGTCGACGCGTCAGGCGATGACGCTCCGGATCACCTCGCCCGCCTCCATCGCGCGGAAGGCGTCGTTCACGGCGTCGAGCTTGATGGTCTTCGACACCATCG
>VBLA01000417.1 GCA_005879245.1 Deltaproteobacteria bacterium | reverse complement strand
TCCGGAAGCTCACCGGTCTGATCGCGGCGGCCGCGAAGAAGAATCAGATCATCTCCAGCCTCGCCGGGCAGCTGACGAGTGCCGCCGCCGGTGCCAACACGGCGATCGACACGGTCCGTGCGAGCCTTACACCCTGAGCTGGGGGTCCACCGCTTGATTCCGTTCGCCCGGCTCGACTAAGGACGGCGAGGAGGATCAGCATGCCGAACGAGCGGCTCATCTCGGCGGACTCGCACGTGAACCCGCCCAAGGACCTGTGGACCCGGTGCGCTCCGGCGAAGCTCCGCGACCGGGCACCTCGCGTCGAATCGACCCCGCAGGGCGATTTCTGGATCGTCGACTCGCAGCTCTCGGGCGCGATCGGCCTCGACGCCTCGGCCGGGCGGAAGCCGGAAGAGTTTCGCCCCTCGGGGCTCACCTACAAGGACATGCGGCCGGGCTCGTACGATCCCAAGGCCCGCCTCGCCGACATGGACCTGGACGGGGTCGATGCGGAGGTCCTCTACTTCGGCGGGCCGGTGACGCAGTACGCGAAGGATGCGGAGCTCCGCATGTTCGTGGTCCGCACGTACAACGATTGGATGGTGGAGCTCTCCCGCGCCGCGCCGGGCCGCCTGGTCGGCCTGGCGCACATTCCTCTCCTCGACCTGAAGGAGGGGATGACCGAACTCGAGCGGGTCGCGAAGCTCGGCCTGAAGGGGTTCCACGTCGATCCCTTCCCGGACGAGCGCGGGGCGAAGCCGCTCTACGACCCCGACTACGAGCCCTTCTGGTCGCTGGTGGCGGAGAGCGGGCTGCCGATCAGCTTCCACATCGTGGGCCCGCGCAGCCAGAACGTTGCCGCGACGTTCATGAACCCGACGCCGGGGGTGAAGGAGACGTTCATCGCGATCGCTCCCATCTCGATCTGCGAGGTCGTGTCCACGCTCGTCTTCACCGGCATCCTCGAGCGACACCCGACGCTCGACTTCGTGCTCGTCGAGTGCGGCATCGGCTGGATTCCCTACTTCGTCGAGCGCATGGACCAGACCTTCAACAAGCACCGTTTCTGGACCAAGTCGACCATCAAGGAGAAGCCGAGCGCCTACTGGTACCGCCAGGGACATGCCACCTTCATCCAGGACCTCGCCGGGGTCGCCGAGCGGCATCGGGCCGGCCTGCGGAACATCATGTGGTCGACCGACTACCCGCACAGCGACAGCACGTGGCCAAAGTCGCGCGACGCGCTCGCCGAGCATTTCCGCGATGTACCGGCCGAGGACCGGCGGCTGATCGCGGGCGAGAACGCCGCCCGGCTCTACCACCTGCACTGAGGATGGTGGCGGGGGCGCCCGGCGGCCATTCGTGCGATTCGGCGTCCCGCTGCCCCAGTTCGGCCCGCATGCGGCGGAGGCCGACGTTGCGGCGCGCATCGCGCGCGTCGCGACGACGGCCGACCGACTCGGGTACGACGTCCTCTGGACCGCCGAGCACCTGATCCTCCCGCACGAGATCACGACGCCGTACCCCTACGGTGACCGCTTTCCGTTTCCGACCACCGCCCCCATCCTCGAGGTCGTCTCGACGCTCTCCTACGTCGCCGCGCTCACGCGGCGCATCCGCCTCTCCTCCTCGGTGATGGTCCTGCCTTACCGCCATCCCGTCATCTTCGCCAAGGAGCTGGCGACGCTCGACGTGCTGTCCGGCGGTCGCGTCCTGGTCGGCGTCGCCGCCGGCTGGCTCACCGAGGAGTTCGACATGCTCGGCGTCCCGTTCCGCGAGCGCGGTGCCCGCATGGACGAGTACCTGGACGTGCTCCGGATCCTCTGGAGCGAAGAGCGGGTGACCTTCCGCGGCCGCTTCGTCCAGCTCGAGGAGGCGGCGTTCTTCCCGAAACCGATCCAGAAGCCGCACCCTCCCATCTGGATCGGTGGGGGCCGGGCGGCCTTCGAGCGCATCGTGCGCGCCGGGAACGGCTGGATCGCCGCCCCCCGGCCGACGGTCAGCGAGCTGGCCCGCGACATCACCGAGCTGAAAGCACTGGCCGAGCGGCGCTACCGCGACCCCGTCGGGATCGGCGTCGCGTCCGGGGGAGCGGCGCGGAGCGTCGACGAGCTCCTCGCCCGTCTTCCCGAGCTGGAGCGAGCGGGCGTGACGATCGTGAGCGTGCCCGCGATCTTCTGGGCCCGTACCGCCGATCACGCTCTCGACCTGCTCGCCGAGTTCGCGGAGAAGGCCGGCCTCGCACCCGGTCAGGGCGGGTAGGTGCTGGTCCAGCCGACGTCTTGCGCACCCGAGGACGACCCTCGCCGCCATCGATTCACCCGTGCGGTTGTGTCTCTACGAACTCGGGGTGAAAGATACAGCAAATGCGCGAGAAGCATGCGGTCCTCGCCCAGCTCGGCCGAGAGCTGGGGCGACCCCAGGCCGGCCTCGGTCCGCCGGCACGCGGAGCGTGGCGTGCGCTCCGCTCCCGTATTGGAGCGTTCCTGCGTCGGATCGGAGCGGCGTGGCTGGTGGGCCGAATGTGGAGGTCGCGCGTGCATCC
>VBLA01000416.1 GCA_005879245.1 Deltaproteobacteria bacterium | reverse complement strand
AAGCTGTGGATCACGTCCTCCGAGGTCATCGTGAGCCGGACCGGCCGCCCCAGCGGCATGTGCAGCTCGTCGATCTCACGCTGGCCTTCCGCGTGCTGGAACTTCCACATCCACTGCTTGCCGACGACGTACACCTCGAGCGCATCGCGGGGCGGCCGGACGGCGGTGAAGAAGACGCTCGCTCCCCAGGCGTACATGACCATGGTGAGCGCCAGCGGCACCATCGTCCAGGTGAGCTCGAGTGCCATCGGCTCGTGGACCTGCTCGGTCTCCTCGTCCTCGCTGCGGCGGTGATACTTGATGGCGAAGTAGACGATCAGGCCCGCGATGAGGAGCGAGAAGAAGGCCGAGACGCCGAGCATGAAGAAGAAGAGCGCGTCCACCTGGGGGGCCAGGGTAGAGGCCTGGGGTGGGAAGAGCGGGAGGCCCCACATTACACTAGCTGCGCTCCCGGCGGCGGAGGACGACGATCGCCGTGCCGAGGGCGAGCACCGTCGCCACCCCGCCCAGGCGGACCAGGTTCATCACCACCGCGCCGTACTTGCCGGTGGCCGGATCGTAGTGGAAGCAGAAGAGCAGCACCTGATCGACTGCCGAGCCGATCCGGTTCGCCGATGCCTCCACGAGCCCGAGCCGGAGATCGCGGGGCGAGTACTCCACCCCGTAGAGGTAGCGGGAGAGGTGGCCGTCGGGCGTCACCAGCATGATGGCCGTCGCGTGCGCGTACTGCTGGTTCGTCACGTCGTAGGCGTAGTGAAAGCCGACGGTCTCGGCGAGGCGCGCGATCGCCGGCTCGTCGCCGATGAGGAAGTGCCAGCCGGCGGCCGCCTCGGGCCGCCCGTAGCGCGTCAGCACCGACGCCTTCTTGGCCGCCGCGGCGACGGGGGTGTCGTGCGGCTCGAAGCTGACCGTCACCACGGTGAGGTCCTTCCCGACCGTGAAGGAGAGCACGCCGAGGCTCTTCACGAGCCCGTTCAGGACCTCGGTGCAGAGCATCGGGCACTCGTAGTAGACGAGCGTGAGGATCACCGGCCCCCGACCGAAGTAGTCGCCGAGCCGCACCGCGGCCCCGCTCTCGTCGCGGAAGGGAAGGTCGAGCGGCAAGGCCGCATCCAGATGCTGCTCGAGCCCGACACCCCGGAGGCCTGGCGGGCGACGGTCGTCGGCGATGGCGGTTGCTCCGAGCCAGATGGCGACGATGAGGCCTGCGGTGAGCCGGACGTGGGCGCGGGGGCGTCGTCTCCGCTTCGGCTCTCGCCGGCCGCACGGGCGTCCGCGGTCGGGCGGGCGTGCCGGCTCGAGAGGCGCTGCGACGACGCCCCCGCGCCCACGTCCGGCTGCGAGGATCTCTGCCCTCATCGTGCCCCCTCTTCCGCAGGTCGTCGGCAGGGGCGGTCTGCAGGCGGGGCTCGGGCGGGGGGGCGTGCTCCGTCGCGGGCGCGAAGGACGGTGGCACCGGCTCCAGGCGCTCCGCGCGCGTCGCGAGGAGGCGAAGTTGGAAGTAGAGCCCGACCTGGACGACGAGGGCGGTGACCGCCAGTGCGACACCCGCCCACACGATGCCCCGCACGTTGGCGTCGCTCGACTCGTGGCCCCGGTGCTCAGTCGTGTCCATGGCCGAGTGCCTCGTGGAGCAGTGGGTCGTGGAGTGGAAGGAGCGGTCGGCGATCGAGCTGCCAGCCGAAGGTCGCGAGCCAGACGCCGCCGAGTCCGACGGGCGCTGCCACGTCCATCCAGTGGAGCGACAGCCCGTGCGGCTCGAGGTCCGGCACGACGAGCCAGAAGAGATCGACGTAGCGCATGCAGAGGATGCCCGCGGCCACGAAGAGGAGGGCATGACGTTTCACGGCGCGCGAGAGGAGAAGGGCGAACGGCACCGCGAAGTGGAAGAGGATGAGCGCGACGGCGACCGCCGCCCAGCCGCCCTGCTGGCGGCGGAGATACCAGGGGATCTCCTCCGGCAGGTTGCCGGCCCAGATGAGCAGATACTGGGCGAAGGCGAGGTAGGCCCACAGCATGACGAAGGCCAGGAGGAGATTGCCGAGGTCCGTGAAGTGGTTGGGCGCGACGAGGCCGGCGAGCGGCGCGCGACGGGCGAGCAAGGTGGTGACGGCGATCACGAAGGCGAAGCCCGCCAGCACCTGGCCGGTGGCGAACATCATGCCGTAGACGGTCGAGAACCAGTGCGGCTCGAGCGACATCACCCAGTCGATCGCCGCGAACGTCATGGTGAGGCCGTAGACCGCGAGCCCCGGCCCGGCGAGCACGCGGAGGCGGCGCGGCGGGGCAGCATCCTCGGGCATCGGCTGCCACCACCTCCGGGCGCGCCCACTCGTACAGCTCCCGGAGCCCGAAGGCGAGCGGCACGAAGGCGAGGGCGAGGAGGGGGAGGGTGCGCGTTCCCGACTCGAGCACGCGGCGGATGACGAGGCCCCAGGCGCCGCCCGTCAGGTAGTGGATCAGGACGATCGCCATGCAGCCGAGCGCGATGCCGAGCCAGAAGAGGTAGGCGATGAGGTAGGCGCGGAAGAACGTTGCCGGATTCGCGGCGGCCCCGGCGGCGCAGGCAGCGAGGCCCGCGATGCCGACCAGGAGGCAGTTCCGGCGGAAGCGCGGGCTCATTCGCCGCCCTCGCGCTCGAGCGTGCCGCGCGTGTCGGCCGGCACGTCGGCGAGCGCGGCGTGCTGGCTCCGTTGAAGGGCGCGAATGTACGCTGCGATCGCCCAGCGGTCCCGCTGCGGTACCTGCACGGCGTAGCTCGGCATCGCACCGAAGCCCTTTGTCATGACCTCGAAGAAGTGTCCCGCCGGCGCCTCGCGCAGGCGGTCGAGGTGCAAGGACGGCGGGCGCGTGTAGCCCCGTCGGACGACCATGCCGTCGCCGGTCCCGACGCGATCGTGGCACGGCGAGCAGAAGATGTCGTAGCGCTCCTGCCCGCGGTCGAGCACCTGCAGCGTCACCGTAAAGGGCGGGGCGTCGGCAGGCGGCGCGGCATCGTCGAGGTGCCCGCGTGCCACCGTGCCCGGGATGAGCGGGCGCGCCGAGCGTCCGTCGCCGAAGAACGTGCTCGCCTCGAACGGCTCGTAGCGCGGCTGGTCCTCCATCGCCTGGCGACAGGCGGTGGCGACCAGGAGGCCGAGCAGCAGGAGCGACTTACCAGGCAACCTCGGACACCTCCTGCGACCCGAGACTGCGCAGAAAGCGGGCCGTCCCGTCGCGCTCGAAGCGAGGATCGCGCGCCTCGATGCAGAGGAAGAAGCGGTTCCGCGTGGCGAGCGCGAAGCGCGGCACGTTGAAGAGAGGATGGTAGGGCATGGGGAGGCCGTTCAGGGCGAGGAGGCCGAGCACGGCCGACAGGCCGGCCACGAGGACGGTCAGCTCGAAGGTGATCGGGATGAAGGCGGGCCAGCTGTTGAGCGGGCGTCCGCCGACGTTGAGCGGGTAGGCGACCGCCATCGCGTAGTACTGCATCAGGAAACCGCCGACGCCGCCGATGAGGCCGCCCGATAGCACGACGAGCGGGAGCCCCGTGCGCCGGAAACCGAGCGCGTCGGGAAGCTCCTCGATCGGGAAGGGGCTGAAGGCATCCATCGCCCGGTAGCCCTCGTGCCGGGCGCGGCGGGCGGCGTCGACCAGCTCCGTCGGACCGTCGAACTCGGCGAGGAGCCCGTAGATCGGCGTCCTCCGTCTCATGCCTCGGCGTCCTTCACCTCCGCCTGGGGGAGGATCATGCGCATCTCGGAGATCGAGATCATGGGGAGGAAGCGGATGAAGAGCAGGAACAGGGTGGCGAAGAGCCCCATCGTCCCGATGAAGGTCGCCCAGTCCCAGCGCGTCGGGTAGTACATGCCCCACGACGACGGCAGGAAGTCGCGGTGCAGGCTCGTCACCACGATGATGAAGCGCTCGAGCCACATCCCGACGTTGACGACGAGGGCGACCACGAAGAGGAGGACGACGTTCCTCCGCGCGCGGCGGAACCAGAGGACCTGCGGCACGAGCGAGTTGCAGAGGATGAGAGCCCAGTAGAGCGGCGCGTACGGTCCGCGCAGGCGGTTCATCGTCATGTACCACTCGTACTCGTTGCCGCTGTACCAGGAGATGAAGGTCTCGATCAGGTAGCCGTAGGTGACGATCAGCCCGGTGACGAGGAGGATCTTCGCCATGTTCTCGAGGTGCCGTGCGGTGATGAAGTCCTCGAGGTGGTAGGCGGCCCGCAGCGGGATGGCGAGCGTCATCACCATGGCGAAGCCCGAGTAGATCGCGCCAGCGACGAAGAAGGGCGGGAAGATGGTCGAATGCCACCCGGGGACGATCGCCACCGCGAAATCGAAGCTGACGACGGTGTGCACCGAGACCACGAGCGGGGTGGCGAGACCTGCGAGGAGCAGGTAGGCGATCTCGTAGCGCTGCCAGTGGCGGGCGGAGCCGCGCCATCCCATGGCGAGCATGCCGTAGACCACGCGGCCGACGCGGTTCCCCGATCGGTCGCGGAGCGTGGCCAGGTCCGGGATCAGGCCGACGTACCAGAAGAGCAGCGAGATGGTGAAGTAGGTCGAGATCGCGAACACGTCCCACACCAGCGGGCTCCGGAACTGCGGCCACAGGGACATGATGTTGGGGTAGGGAACCAGCCAGTAGAAGTAGAAGGGGCGACCGAGGTGGAGGAGCGGGAAGAGCCCCGCGCAGGCGACCGCGAAGAGGGTCATCGCCTCGGCGAAGCGGTTGATCGACTGTCGCCACTGCTGGCGCAGGAGGAGCAGGATCGCCGAGATGAGCGTGCCCGCATGGCCGATCCCGATCCACCACACGAAGTTGATGATGGCGAACCCCCACCCGACGGGGATGGGTGATCGAGGCGAAGGTGTGACCCGGCTCGATGACCGGGGCGGGGCCGGCCGCCGCGCGGCCCGGTGTCTGCGGGACGTCGGGATGCACGTCAGGCGAGCTCCGGGTTGGGGTTGCGGACCGCCGCGAGGTACGTCGTCCTGGGGCGGGTGTTGAGCTCCCCGAGGAGGGCGTAGTTGCGCTCGTCGGCCTTCAGGCGGGCGACCCGGCTCGTCGGGTCGTTGATGTTGCCGAAGACGATGGCCTCGGTCGGACACACCGCCTGGCAGGCGGTCACGATCTCGCCGTCGCGGATCGGCCGGTCCTCCTTCTCGGCGGTGATGCGGCTGACGTTGATGCGTTGCACGCAGTAGGTGCACTTCTCCATCACGCCCCGGCTCCGTACGGTCACGTCCGGATTGCGGAGGAGCTTCAGGCTCGGGGTCTCCCAGTCCGCGTACTGGAAGAAGTTGAAGCGCCGCACCTTGTAGGGGCAGTTGTTCGAACAGTAGCGCGTGCCGACGCACCGGTTGTAGACCATGTCGTTCAGCCCCTCGGCGCTGTGGACGGTCGCCTCGACGGGACAGACGAGCTCGCAGGGCGCGTTCTCGCAGTGCATGCACGGCACGGGCATGAAGTAATTATCGGGGTTCTCGGCCATGCCGAGCGCGTATCGGTCGACGCGCAGCCAGTGCATCTCGCGCCCGCGCATCACCTCCGATTTGCCGACGATGGGAATGTTGTTCCTGCGCGAAGCTCGGGTGCGCCCGGTAGTCGACCAGCGAGGCCGCCCGCACGATGGGCCGCCCCGCCATGTCGTGGTGGTGCCGGGTGCAGGCGAGGGGCTGGCGCTCGTTCGTCGGGTGGAGCTCGAGCCCCGTGACGAACCAGGGTGCATCCGCCGTCCGCAAGCCGTAGGCGTCGAAGCCGACTCCGGTGCCTACCCGTCCTGCCCGCGTCCGGCCGTGGCCGAGATGGAGCGTCACGGCGTCGTCGGCCTGACCCGGGACGATCCAGACGGGCGCACGCGCCGTGCGCCCCCGCGAGCGAAGCTCGATCACCTGCTCGTTCGTGAGCCCGAACCGTTCCGCGGTCGCGGGACTCACCAGCGCCGCATTGTCCCAGGTGAGGCTGGTGAGCGGCTTCGGCAGCTCCTGGAGCCAGCCATTGTTCGCGAAGCGGCCGTCGAAGAGGGTCGGATCGGGGCGGAAGACGAGCTCGAGGCTGCCCGCGGTGCCGGACGGCGCCGGCGGAGGGACAGGCGCCTCCTGCAGCACCACGGACCGCGGCGGAAGCGCGGTCCCGGCGACGACGCCGTCGTGCAACGCCCGCCGCCAGAAGCGCTCGAAGTCGTCACCGGCGTGCTGGCGCTGCCAATGGGCACGGACCAGATCGTAGCTCGAGCGCTCGGGCTCGCCCGTGAAGGTGGCGAGGACCTCGTGCGCCGACTTGCCGTCGTAGAGCGGTGCGATCAGCGGCTGCACGATCGAGGTGGTGCCGTCGTAGGCCCGCGCGTCGCTCCAGGTCTCGAGCTCGTGCGCGGCTGGAACGTGCCAGTGACAGAGTGCCGAGGTCTCGTCGTAGTAGAGGCTCACGTGGATGCGACGGGCCACCTGGGCGAGGCTCTGGGCGAAGGCGAGGTCGACGGGCGCGGTGTAGGCCGGGTTGCCGCCGAGGATCAGCAGGTTGTCGACTCGCCCTGCCGCCATGTCGTCGACGAGCTC
>VBLA01000393.1 GCA_005879245.1 Deltaproteobacteria bacterium | reverse complement strand
CTTGCAAAGCTGTGCGGATGCTCGCTGCCCGTGCGGAAACGCCGCAGCCACTCGCCTTCCCCGGCCGGGCTGATAAGATGCCGGCGGCCGTGGGGGGTGGGGAGGACGATGGGTCAAGCCGCATCGACGCCGCTCGAAGCCGATCTCCGTGAAGCTGCCGAGGAGCGTTACCTCAGCTACGCGCTGAGCGTCATCACCTCGCGCGCCCTGCCCGACGTGCGCGACGGCTTGAAGCCCGTGCAGCGGCGCATCCTTTACGCGATGTACCAGAACCTCCGCCTGACGGCGGGGGCGCGCCCGCGGAAATCAGCGGCGGTCGTCGGCGAGGTCCTCGGCAAGTACCATCCGCACGGCGACCAGGCGGCGTACGAGGCCATGGTGCGCCTGGCGCAGCCGTTCGCGCTCCGCTACCCGCTGGTCCACGGCGAGGGGAACTTCGGCTCGCTCGACGGCGATAGTGCCGCAGCCATGCGCTACACCGAGGCGCGCGTGACCGCGCTCGCCGAGGAGATGCTGGCGGACCTCGGCGCGGGGACCGTGACGCTCCGCGCCAACTACGACGCGACGCTCGAGGAGCCGACCGTCCTTCCGACGGCCATTCCTCAGCTCCTGATGAACGGCTCGACCAGCATCGCGGTCGGCATGGCGACGAACATCCCGCCCCACAACCTGCGCGAGATCGTCGCGGCCTTGACGGCGATGATCGACGAGCCGGACCTCGACGTGAAGGGCCCCGACTTCCCGACCGGTGGCGAGATGCTGAACTCGAAGCGGGAGCTGCGCCAGATCTACGAGAGCGGGCAGGGCGCCATCCGGCTCCGCGGCACCTACAAGCTCGAGACGCTGCCGCGCGGCAAGCGACAGATCATCATCCACTCGATCCCCTACACGGTCAACAAGGCCGAGCTCGTCGAGCAGATCGCGCAGGTGATCGTGTCGCGGAAGCTCCCGCAGGTGACCGACGTGCGCGACGAGAGCACGGGGGATGTCCGAATCGTCCTCGAGCTGAAGGCCGAGGCGTCGCCCGAGACGGCGCTCGCCTATCTCTACAAGCACACGCCGCTGCAGACGAACTTCAATGTGAACCTCACCTGTCTCTTGCCGACCGCCAACCCGGCGGTCGGGCAGCCGGCGCGGGTCACGCTGCGCGACCTCTGCCGGCAGTTCCTCGACTTCCGCATGACGGTCGTGACCCGTCGCCTCGAGCACGAGAAGCGCCAGCTCGAGTCTCGCCTCCACATCCTCGAGGGCCTCGCCAAGATCTACGACGACCTGGACCGTGCCATCCGCATCATCCGCAAGGCCGAGTCGCGCGCCGACGCCGCCAAGCAGCTCTGCGCCGCCTTCAAGCTGGACCAGGTGCAGGCGGATGCGATCCTCGAGATCCGCCTCTACCAGCTCGCCCGGCTCGAGATCGAGAAGATCCGCGCCGAGCGCACCGAGAAGCGCCGACGCGTGAAGGAGATCGAGGGGCTCCTGGCCCGTCCCCGCGAGCGCTGGAAGCTGATCCGACAGGAGCTCACCGCCCTCGGTGAGAAGTACGGTGACGCGCGCCGCACCGCGCTCGCTGCCGGCGACGACCTCTCCTACGACCCCGAGGCCTACATCGTGCACGAGGAGGCCACCGTCATCCTCTCGCGCGACGGATGGTTGAAGCGCGTGCGCGAGGTGAAGGACCCGACCGCCACGCGGCTCCGCGAGGGCGATGCGCTCGCGGCCGTGCTGCCCGGCACGACGCGCGACCGCCTCGTGCTTTTCTCCACGCGCGGCACGGTCTACGTCCTCCGCGTCGCCGACGTGCCGGCGACCACGGGGTACGGCGAGCCGGTGCAGTCGCTCCTCAAGTTCGGCGACGGCGAGCGGGTGGCGGCCGCGCGGCTGGTCCGCGAGGCCGGCGACGGCCCGCAGGCGGCCCTCCCGGGGCTCGCGGAGAAGACGGTGATCGTCGCCACCGCCAAGGGCTACGGGTTCCGGGCCACCCCCGACCTCTCGGAGACGACGCGCGCCGGGCGGCGCGTGGCGCGCGTCGGCGAAGGGGACGAGATCGTGTCGATCGAGCCGGTGCTCGGCACGACGGTCGTGGTCGCGACCCGGCGCGGCAAGATGCTGCGCTTCCCCCTCGAGGAGGTGGTGGAGCTGGCGGGTCCGGGGCGCGGGGTGATCCTCATGCGTCCGAGCAAGGAGGACGACGACCGGATCGTCGGCGCGCTCGCGCTGCCGAAGGATGCGACCTTCATCGCCGTCACGCCCGAGGGCGGGGAACGACGGATCGCGCTCGGCGAGGTGCCAGCGGGTCGGCGCGCCGGGAAGGGGCAGAAGGTCGTGAAGCGTGGTGGGGTCGCCGGGGTGAAGCGGATGGACGAGATGGGGTGAGGGCATGGCGTCGAGCTACA
>VBLA01000392.1 GCA_005879245.1 Deltaproteobacteria bacterium | reverse complement strand
TGACGTTCTCCGCGCCGTCCATGTTCCGGCCCGGCGTGCCCCTGCCAGCCCAGACCGCTAGCGTCGGCACACCAGGATTCTTATTTTGGCCGTCAACGTTGATGTAGTGGGCGACGTTCGCCCTCCGCCGGGCGGCCATATCCCCATTCGTGAGGTAGTCGTACATCACCGAAGTGCCGAGCGAGTGGGCGACCACATCCACCTGGGACTTGCCAGTCCGCTGCTCCAGCGCGGCGATCGCATCGTCGATCTGCTGATCGACTTCGCTTTTGTCCGTGACCGCGCGTGTGGAGTTGTAGTCGACCTCGTCGATCCAGCGCTCCGGATAGCCGTTGCTCATGAAGCGCATTTTCTGCGACTCGAACTGAGCGCCCGTGCCTTCGATCCCGTGAACGAAGACGATCGGGTTCCGCTTGAAACTCGACGCGGCGTCAGCTGCCGAGGCGCCGGACAATACGAGCACGGCGCCGGCGAGCGCCGACACGATGAAGCGAAGCGTCCTCGCTCTACTCAGGCCTACGCACGACATCGCATCCCCCTTTTTCTGAAGGGCATACTGCCTACAAAGGGCCGAAGTTGCTTTCCGGCAGCGACCGCCGAAGGAAGGCCGGCGGAGAACGCAGTCCAAACGCCACAACCTAGAAGAGGGCTGGCCGCATGATACCGCTCCTTCGGCTCGCCTGGGTGGCGACACACCCCGATGGTAGGCTGATTACAGCGTTCCTGAGGGATGTCTCTCCGAGCAATCCGCCGCTCTTGGTAGGATTCCGAGATATTACGGTGAGTCGCGCAGCCATTTTGTCATGAGCCGAAGGAGTTAATGGCAGGAGGTGCAGCAGTAAGCGGCCCCGCAATCGGTTCAACCAGTGACCGGGCCAGTCTCTGCGACTAGGGGGGTGAAGCATTCGGGTGCCCCCGCTCCGGGCGGGGGGCTGGAGTCGGATGGGAGGCGCGCCACTCCGGGGGCTTGTCTCGTCTTCACCGGTGGAAGGCGGATCGCACCGCTACGACGCGAACGCGGCGCAATACCGCCCAACTCTCGGGAGTCTCCGAGCGGTTCGGATGGAGCGCAGGCGCGGAGATGCTCCACGAGTATGGCGATCTCGGGGTCACGGACGCGGTCGACGGTCGCGAGTGAGGGCCGCAGCCCTTGCAGAGCACCTTGAACACGGCGCTTCAGGCATGGGTCGCCTCCCCGGCGGCCTGCGAGGGGCCGAGAACCTGGCGCACTTACCTTCCTCGTGCGCGTGGGTCCCCCGGCAGCCGAGGCGCCGCTCCCGCCGATGTCGCCCTTCCAAAGAACGACGCACCCACCCTTGACCCTGCGCGCGACCCCGCACTAGGAAGAGGCCCGGATGCCGCCCGCGCGCAGCTACACGGTGGTCGACGTCGACAGCCACGTCTACGAGCCGACCGACATCTGGGAGCACTACCTCGACCGCGACTACCGCATCATCGCGCGGAGCGCCTTCTGGCACGAGCTGGATGCGCACGGCATCGAGGTGACGATCCTGAACGGCCGGCGGGCGCGTTCGCTCCAGCGAAGCGGCCTCAACCGCCAGGCCTGCTGGCGGCCCGGCATGACGCCCGAGCAGATCGGGACGCTCGACCCCGACGTGCGCCACGCATCGACCCCGGGGGCCACCGATCCCCTCGCACGACTCGCCGACATGGACGCGATGGGCGTCGATCGCGCCTTCCTCTTCCCGACGCTCTTCGCCGAGCACTTTCCCCTGATCGAGAACCCGGATGCGGCCTGGGCGCTCGCCCGCGCCTACAACGACTGGCTCCTCGATTTCGCCAAGGCGGACGCGCGCCGGCTCGTCCCGGTGGCCGTGCTGCCGCTCCAGGAGCCGAGCTTCGCCGTGCGGGAGCTCGAGCGAGTGGCGAAGCGGGGCTTCCGCGCCGCCTTCGTCCGTCCGGTCTTCTTCCAAGGGCGGTTCCCGAACCACCCGAGCTACGACCCGCTCTGGAAGGTGCTCGAGGACCTCGACGTCGCGGCCTGCGTGCACCCCTCGCCGGGCAGCACCAACCCCGAGTGGAGCAGCCACGGCGCGTTCGTCGAGCGCGTGGCCGCGAACCTGCGCATCGGTCACAACGTCGCCGAGAGCATCGCCCCTTTTCTCGACAACTCGACCTTCCTGACGGCGATCGCCTTCTACGGGCACATGGAGACCTACCCCAGGCTGAAGCTCAGCCTCTTTCACTCGGGCGCGGCCTGGGTCCCGCTCGCACTCGAGAAGTCCGAGACGTATCTCTGGCTCTTCTCGGGCATCCGCGACGTCAGCCTCGAGCCCGAGCACGTCTTCTTCGAACGGCCGTCGCTCGTGAGCTTCGACTCCTGGGAGTCGTCGGTCGCGCGCCAGCCCGACGTCTTCGAGAACGTGGCTGCCTGGGGCTCGCGTTACCCGAACCACGACACGGGGACAGTCGACGAGGTGCTCGCCACGCTCGGGAGGCACGAGGTCCCCGGGCCGACGGTGGCCAAGTACCTGGGCGGGAACGCGGTCCGCCACTTCGGGCTCGGCTGAGCGAGCCTGCGGTCCCCGCACGCCCTCAACTCAGGGAAGCGGTATCAGCAGCTCTCGGCATATCTTCACGTCGTCGCCGCCAGCTCCCGAAGCGCGGCCTTGAGGCTGTCTCGCGCCGCTCGCGGCGAAGACCGCCGTGACGCTGAGTCGTCTCGGCCGGTTTCTTCCTCGAGCCCCCTTGGTGCCCTTCCCGAGCGACGGGGTGCGGCCGCTGGCCATGAGGGATCTTTGCCCTGCTCGGCGCGATCTGTCCAGTCTCGCACACCGTTGCCTCGCGCTCCGTGGGGTACTACGGTGTGCGTCCCCAGGGAGGAGCCCAATGAGCCCCGCCGACGGACGCGTCAGCAAGACCTTCCCCGTCTTCGAC
>VBLA01000391.1 GCA_005879245.1 Deltaproteobacteria bacterium | reverse complement strand
CCGGACGGGCTCACGGAGGTGCGCCTGGGACGGCGCGGTACGCTCTTCACCTTCACCAACGACTACCTCTTCGAGAGTCCCGATCCGCCCGTCTCGCACGCAGTCGTCGACCTCGAGGGTGGCGGGCGGATCTACTTGCAGCTCACCGACTGCGAGCCGGAGCGGGTCGAGATCGACATGCCGCTCGAGCTGACGTTCCGGCGCCTGCACGACGGCGGCGGGTTCCACAACTACTTCTGGAAGGCGAGACCGGCAGCGTGAGCGGGGGATATCGATGACCCTTGGTGGCCCGGGCGCGATCGATGGCGGTCCGCAGGGCGCCAACAGCGGAGAAGAGGTACCGGATGGATTTCGGCTTCAGTGAAGAGCAGGAGATGCTCCGGAAGTCGGCGCGCGACTTCCTTGCCAAGGAGAGCCCCATGACCTACGTCCGCCAGATGATGGAGGACGATCGGGGCTTCACCGATGCGCAGTGGAAGAAGATGGCGGAGCTCGGCTGGATGGGGCTCATCCTCCCCGAACAGTATGGTGGGGCCGGGCTCGACTTCGTCGACCTGGTGGTCGTGCTCGAGGAGATGGGACGGGTCGTGCTCCCGGGGCCGTTCTTCTCCACGGTGATCCTGGGCGGCGTCGCCCTGCTCGAGGGCGGTGGCCCGGCGCAGAAGGAACGCTACCTCCCGCGGCTCGCGGCGGGTGACCTTCGCCTGACGCTCGCCCAGCTCGAGCCGAACGCGCGCTGGGATGCGGAAGGCATCGAGCTCGAGGCGCGGAAGGTGACCGACGGCTACCGGCTCTCGGGCACGAAGCTCTTCGTCCCCGACGCGCACGTCGTCGACCTCCTGGTGGTCGCCGGCCGCACCCCCGGCTCCGAGGGCGGGGAGGGCGTGAGCCTCTTCCTCGTCGACGCCAAGAGTCCGGGGATCACGACCACCCTCCTCAAAACCATGGACCAGACCCGCAAGCTCTGCGAGGTGGTCCTCCAGGACGTGAGCGTGCCCGCCGACCGCGTGCTCGGCGAGCCCGGGAAGGGCTGGCAGCTCCTCGAGCGGATCGTCGACCGCGGCAAGGTCGGCATCTGCGCCGAGATGTGCGGCGGGGCGGCGCGGGTCCTCGAGATGAGCGTCGAATACGCCAAGGTCCGCGAGCAGTTCGGGCGGCCGATCGGCAGCTTCCAGGCGATCCAGCACAAGTGCGCCAACATGCTGGTGGAGGTCGAGAGCTCGAAGTCGGCCACCTACTACGCCGCCTGGGCAGTCGCGAACGGCGTGGCGGAATCACCGCTCGCCGCCGCCATGGCGAAGGCCTACTGCTCCGACGCCTACCGCCACACGGCGGGGGAAGGCATCCAGATCCACGGCGGCATCGGCTTCACGTGGGAGCACGACATGCACATCTACTTCAAGCGCGCCAAGAGCTCGGAAGTGGGAGATCGACCAGTCGCTCATTGGCAAGTGGGGGCCCGAAGGGAAGATGCGGGTGGAGTTCGGGAAGATCCGGGAGTTCGCCCGGGCGGTGAAGGAGGACAATCCCCTCTACTTCGACGAGGCGCGCAGCCTGGCGCCTCCCACGTTTCTCATGACGATGGCGCTCTGGATCGGAGGCCTGGGGGAGAGCCGGAGCGCCGTGAAGCTCGATCTCCCCAGGGTGCTTCACGGCGAGCAGGAGTTCGAGTATGTGAAGCCGATCCATGGAGGCGACGTGCTCACCTTCCGCTCGCGTACCAAGGAGGTCTTCGAGAAGGAAGGGAAGCGTGGCGGGAACATGCTCTTCGTCGTGGGCGAAACCGAGTTCCGCAACCAGCACGGCGAGGTGGTCGCCTACTCGCGCAGCACGGTGATCGAGACCGCGGCCCCGCTCCAGGAGTGATCGTATGCCAGCGAAACCGATTCCCCCCGGCTATCACGCGGTGACGCCGTACCTGACGGTGCGCGGCGCAGCGCGGGCCATCGACTTCTACAAGCGCGCATTCGGCGCGACGGAACAGATGCGCATGCCGGCGGCGGACGGCGAGCGCCTCATGCACGCCGAGATCCGCATCGGTGGCTCGGTCGTGATGCTGTCCGATGAGTTTCCCGAAATGGGAGGCGGTCGGTCCCCCGAATCCCTCGGCGGGGCCGGGGGCTCGCTCTTCCTCTACGTGGACGATGTGGACGCGACCTTCCGGCAGGCCGTGGCGGCCGGCGGGAAGGCGCTGATGCCCGTCCAGGACATGTTCTGGGGTGATCGTTTCGGCCGCGTGGCCGATCCCTTTGGCCACGTGTGGGGGATCGCGACGCACACGGAGGACCTGACGCCCGAGGAGATCGGGCGCCGAGCCGCAGCCGAGAGGGGACAGGCATGAAGCGTCGCTACGAGGACGTGAGGGAAGGCGAGGATCTGCCGGCGTTCGTGGTCCAGAACCTGACCCGGACCGATCTGGTGCGCTATGCGGGGGCGTCGGGAGATTTCAACCCGATCCATCACGACGAGGAGTTCGCGCGCATGGCCGGTAACCCGTCGGTCTTCGGCCACGGGATGCTGACGGCCGGATTCGTCGGCAAGTGCGTCAGCGACTTCGTCGGCGTGGAGAACCTCCGGCGCTTCAAGGTGCGCTTTGCGACGCGGGTCTGGCCCGGCGACACCATCACCTGCAAGGGGCGGGTGACGAAGCGCTACGAGCACGATGGCGAGAAGCGGATCGACGGCGAGGTGGTGGCCTTGAACCAGAAGGGGGAGGTGGCGGTGAGCGGGAGCTTCAGCGCCGCGCTCCCGACCCGCGGGTAACGTCGCCCCCGTGACCGGGGCGGTCGCCCTCGTGACCGGCGGCGGGCGCGGCATCGGCCGCGCCATCGCGCAACGGCTTGCGCGTTCCGGCGGAGCGGTCGGGATCGCCGACCTGGACGGTCCGGCCGCGGAAGGAGTGGCGGCCGAGATCCGCGCCAGCGGAGGACGTGCGGCAGGGGTCGGGGCGGACGTCAGCGACCTGGGGGCCGTGCGCGCCGCGGTGGGTGCGCTCGAGGCGTCGCTCGGCCCGGTCGACGTCCTTGTGAACAACGCCGGCTGGGATCAGCTCGAGCTCTTCGTCGAGAACGACCCGGACCTCTGGGACCGGCTGATCGCCGTCAACCTGAAGGGCGTCCTGCACACGACGCGGACCCTGCTCGACGGGATGATCGCCCGCCGCCGCGGCCGCATCGTGAGCATCTCCTCGGACGCGGCGCGGGTCGGCTCGACTGGCGAAGCCGTCTACGCGGCCTGCAAGGCGGGCGTCATCGGCTTCTCGAAGGCCCTCGCGCGGGAGGTCGCCCGGCACCGCATCACGGTGAACGTCGTCTGTCCGGGTCCGACGGAGACCGCACTCCTCGCGGCGACGATGGCCGGCGAGCGGGGCGTCAAGATCCTCGAGGGCATGCGGCGGGCGATCCCGCTCGGCCGTCTCGGGCAGCCGGAGGACGTGGCCGGCGCGGTGGCGTACCTCGTTTCCGACGAGGCAAGCTACGTGACGGGGCAGGTGCTCAGCGTCTCGGGCGGCCTCACAATGGCAGGGTAGGGCAGCAACCCCTTCGGTCCGTCCATGCCGACCCACTTCGGATTCATCATCGATGATGCCGGTCAGAGCCCGGCGGTCGACCGGGTGGCAGCACGGTCGGCCTCTACGGCTACACGAGCCTGGCGGTCGCCGCTCCGCAGACACAGGCCCGCGAGATCGAGGAGCTGAAGCGCGCGATCGAGCTGCTCCGGCGGCAGCCAAAGAAGCCGGTCAGACGGCGCCGGTGATGCCCCCCACTCAGAACAGGCTCGTCACGATCGTGCCCAGCAGCGAGATCGCCGACTGGTCCTCGACCGACTGCGTCGCCCGGTTGACCGTCCGGAGCGTGTCCTGCGCCTCGGTGTAGAGCGAGTCGTCGGTGAGCGCCTTCCCGATCGTCCCCTCGCCGCTCCGCATCGTCTCCGTGATCTCCTCTGCGTTCCGCGCGCTCGCGCTCAGGTGGTCCACGGTCTCGCGCACCTGCGCGTAGAGTCCGCCGTCCTCGGTCATGAGCTTGCCGAGCGTGCTCTTCCCCGTGGCGAGATCGTTCGCCACGGTACCGAGATCATGCACCGAATCACGCACGTCGCTCATCGTGGTCGTGACGCGCTCGTAGAGCGTCGGGGCGTTCAGCAGAAGGCCGAGCGTCCCCGTCCCCCTGTCGAGCTTGCCGGTGATCGAGGCGAGGTTCTGGGCCGTCGTCCCGAGCGCGGCGCGGTTCTCCTCCACGAGATCCGCGAGGTTGACGAGCAGGCGGTCGGAGCTGTCGCGCAGACTCTGCGCCAGGTCGCTCACGTTCTCCGCGACGTGCGAGAGCTGGTCGACGACGTCGGAGAAGCTGGCCGGGGTCTCGCCGTCGATCGTGTCGCCGGCCGCCGCCGGCTTGGCGGTCGGGGTGCCGAGCGAGATCGCGATGAAGCGGTCACCGCTGAGCGCACGGAAGTCGAGACGCGCGACCGAGTCCTTCTTGACGACCAGGCTCGAGTCGATCGCCATCTTCACCACCACGCGGCCCTGCTCGATCTTCATCGACTCCACCCGCCCCGCCTTGATCCCCGCGAGGCGCACGTCGGCGCCGCTGTCGAGCCCCTGCACATCCTGGAAGACCGCGTAGAGGGGGTAGCGATGCTCGAAGAGCCCCACCCCGAGGGTCAGCTCGATGGTCAGGAAGAAGAGCACGAGCCCGATCACGAAGAAGACGCCAATCCGCTGTTCCCTGGAGAGCATGAGACCTCCTCCTACGCTTCGAGCGCCGAGGCCCGCAAGAACTCCCGCGTGAGCGGATGGCGGGCGTGCGGGAGCTCGGCAGGTGTGACGCACTCGGCGGATGCGGGCGATCAGTTGCCCGATCTGCTCGGTGAGGATGGGATCCAGATCCGCCGTCGGCTCGTCATACAGGATCAGCTCGGGATCGATGGCGAGGGCGCGGGCGATGGCGACCCGCTTGCGCATGCCGCCGGAGAGCTCGCTCGGAAGCTTGGTTTCCGTTCCGGCGAGCTCGACCTGCTCGAGGACACGCCGGGTGATCGCGGCGATCTCCGCCGCGTTCTGGTGACCCCGTTCACGAAGGCGGAGGCCCACGTTCTCGGCGACCGTGAGCGAGGCGAGCAACGCCGCATTCTGGAAGACCATGGCGACACGGAACGGCTTCTCCTCGGGCGGCGTCGCCCGGTAGCGGGCGAGCTCGATGCCGCCGACCGTGATCCGACCGGCGTCGGGGTGCTCGAGACCGATGATCTGCCGCAGGAGGACCGACTTGCCCGTGCCGCTCTGCCCGACGATCGCCAGCAGCTCGCCCGCCTCGACGACGAGGTCGACGCCGCGGAGGACCGCCTGCCCGTTGTAGATCTTGCGCAGGCCGGTGAGCTCCACGCCGATGCCGCGCCGCTTCTCCGCCGGCTCCGCCATCAGTCGAGGGCGAACGTGATCCGCACGATGAGAAAATCGAAGACCAGGATCAGAATGAAGCTCCAGACCACGGCCGCGGTGGTCGACGTCGCGATGCCCTCCGTGCCGCCCCGGGTGCGGAGACCGAAGGTGCAGGGGACGATCGAGGCGACCATGCCGAAGATCGTGCCCTTCAGCATGCCGACCACGAAGTCGCTGAAGTGCACCCACTCGAGCATCCGGTCGAAGTACGTGTTCACGGGGATGGTGATGGCCGGGTCGAGGGCGACGACGGCGGCACCGCCCCAGACCCCGATGAAGTCGGCATACAGGATGAGGACGGGAAGGGCGATCGTTGCGGCCAGGAAGCGGGGCACGACGAGGAAGCGCACCGGGTCGATGTCCATGGTGCGGAGCGCGTTGATCTCGTCGTAGACCGTCATCGACCCGAGCTCGGCGGCCATCGCCGAGCCGGCGCGGCCGGCGAGCAGGAACGCCATCAGGACCGGGCCGAGCTCCTTGGTCATGGCGAGGCCGACGATCGGGCCGAGGATGTCCTGGGTCACGTCACGGACCTGCTCCGCGGCTTGCACCACGAGCACCATGCCGACGAAGAGGGAGAGCAACGCGCCGATCCAGAGCGTATCGGTGCCGACGCGGACCATCTGCACGACCATCCGCTGGCGATCGGGGGGCGCAGCGCTGATGCTGCGGACCGCGGCGAAGAAGAGCGACGTCGCCTCGCCCAGCACCTGAAGGACGTCGAGAATGGTCGCGCCGATGCGGGTGAACGGATTGGTGCGTGGGGAGCGGGGCAGGGCCTCAACCGCCATGGGTCCTCCCGCCGTCGGTCCCGGCCGGCGGCCCGAGGTCGAAGTGCACGGGGCCGAGCAGGTGCCCGTTCTCCCGGGCGACGAGTCCCCAGAGGGCGTTCCAGTCCTCGCTGCCGTCGGGTTGCGTCTCCCAGCGAAAGAGGCCGTAGATCGGCGCCCACAGGGTCAGCACGCCGCGGTTCTTGGGGAGGAGGCTGTCGGCGAGCGCGGGCGTTTGACCGAAGCTCCGCCCATCCTCCTGGTCGCGGCGCAGCACCCCGAGCACGGTGAGGAGACGCTCGCGGTGGCCCGACGTCTCGTTCGAGACGCTCTGCCGGCGCCACACGACCATGCCCACGTCGTCGCGCCGGTAGTGGAAGTCGTCCACGTCCTGCGTCTTCCGTCGGTAGGCGGGCCACAGGTAGAAGCGCGACGAGACGCCGCCCACGTCGCTGCGTCCGTAGAACGGGAAAACGCGCCAGACGCGGTACTCCGTCTCGCCCTGGCCGCGAAGAACGGGAAATTGATGCGGCGATACTCCCACCCGTAGCCAGGCACCAGGCGGGCAGTCCGCAAATGGAACGGCCAGAGCACGTACTCGCTCCGCTCCTGTCCGATGATCTCCTTCCTTCCGTAGAACGGGAAGATGCGCACACCGCGACCGTCGGGGCCTCCGACCGTGGAGACGAACGGGAAGGCATAGAACCGGCGCACGACACGGGGCTCCTCGAGACGGAGATAGGCGGGGAACATGACGGCCGTCACGCGATCGTAGCCGAGGATGTCATCGAGGTCGAAGTAGAACG
>VBLA01000390.1 GCA_005879245.1 Deltaproteobacteria bacterium | reverse complement strand
TGAACACGGGCGGCAACACCGATTTCCTCAACATGCTCGATCGCTCCCGCACGCAATCGAAACGACGGTCCAAGACCGCTGCGGTGCAGAGCATGCTTTCGGAACCGCTTCCGGCCTCGCAGATCCACATCGGCCCGAGCGACTACGTTCCGTGGCAGGGCGACAACAAGGTTTGCTTCCTGCGGATGGAAGGACGGGGCTTCGCCAATGCACCGATCGAGATCGATGTCCGGCTCTCGGTGGAGGACAGCCCGAATTCCGCCGGCTGCGTGATCGATGCCATCCGCTGCTGTCGCGTGGCGCGGGAGCGGGGAATCGGCGGGCCGCTCACCAGCGTGGCCGCCTACTTCATGAAGCACCCCCCGCAGCAGATGGCGGACGATCTTGCTCGGGAGCAGGTCGAACGCTTCCTCCAGGGCGAGATCGAACGGTAAGAGTCGGGTAGATCGCAGCGCGCTGAGGTGCAACTTCAGCCGCGGCCAGGGCTCCGCGGCGCGCATTCTTCCAGGACGGGCACCCCGTGCTGCCGACCGGCTCGCGCGCGCGGCGCACCAGCCACACCGCGACACTGACGTCGAGGCCGATGCCGAGCCAGCTGCACACCGCCACTCCACCGCTCTCCTGCACCCCGAGCGCCCCTGGGACGATGATGGCGGCCGCCCGGATCGGCTGAGCGAGCCCCTCGATGATCAGCGCGTCACCGCAGGAGATCGCCGCGCCCATCAGCCGGAGGAGGAGCCAGACCTCGGCCGCGCACGCGAGCCAGCTGAGCATGTGCCAGCATCCGGCGCCGACGAAGGTCGCGCGCTCGCTGCGGTAGAAGGTGGTGAGGCGGGCGTCCCCCGCGACCGCCCGGTCCTCGAACTTGGCGACGAGGCGGCTCTGCGGAAAGACCCCGCCCAGCACCCGCGTCCCTAGCTGCATCGGTCCGCTCCGCTGGAGGCGCACCAGCAGAAGAAAGAAGGCGGCAGCCACGGCCAGCAGCAGCACGAGGCTCACCGTCGCCCACCCCGTGTGGAATCGACCGAGCAAGGCCGTGAGGCCGGCGACCACGAGGAGGCTCTGGGTTACGGTGACGGCGGTGCGACTGACGACGACGGCCGCGGCGGCGTCGGCACCAGAGAAGCCGTCGTTTCTCAGCAACAGCGCCTTGAGAGGCTCGCCGCCGACCCCCGTCGGTGCGACGCTGTTCACCGCCTCCCCGGCCAGCCTCGTCAGCCAGAGCCGTCGGAACGGCGGCCGCGCGGCAGAGATACCTCCTAGCACCGCACGCCATCCCAACGCGTCGCAGAGCGAGGCGATGGTGTATGGCACCGCCGCGAGGGCGGCCCCGTAGCCCATGCGGCCCAGGCAACGCTCCACCACGTCGAACCCCGCGTCGTAGAGCAGCCAGCCGAGGAGGAGGCACCCCGCGATACCGGCGACCCGATCGACGGTCGTGCGCGTCTGCCTGTGTCGCTTCCCGACGTTCGCGCTGCTTGGCAGATCCGTCCGCGCCACCCCGGTACGAGCGTTTCTAGCAGGATGGCAGTGCGACGCCCAGCGGCAGGATGTGACGACGGCGTGATTTGCACCGTGCTGGAGCAGGCGTCGCGTAGCGCGGCGCATTGGAGGTAGGCCGGGTCTCAGAAGGGGTAGTTGATGCCGGTGAAGATGGCGGTGCCCTCAGAACTACGACCGACGTCGACGAACCCGACGATCTGCGGCCGGACGACGCCGCGGAAGCCGACGCCGTAGACGAAGTGGAGGTCCGAAACGGGGGAGTCGAGGACGTGTCGGAAGACCTGACCGGCCTCGGTGAAGGGCGCGACCTCGAGCTCTGCCTTCACGCCGAATAGCCGGTGCTGCCATACGCGCGTGCGGAGCTCGGCGGAGCCTAGTGAGCGGTTGAAGTCGACGAAGCGTTGCGCGCCGAAGCCACGCAGCGTCCGCCGGCCCCCAAGCTGGCTCTGCTCCCAGAAGGGAGTATCGCTGACGAACGACGTCGAGCTGCCGAGCTGCCGGTCCGCCGCCTCGACGTAGCCGAGCGCGAGCGCGCCGTGCGAAGGGATATCGATCTCGTCGCGGCTGTCGTACGTGAGCGCCACCCGGTGCGTCCAGTAGAAGCCGGGCTCGAGGCCCGGCGTCTCGCGATGCAGCTTGAAGATGGAGGGGATGCTCGTGACTTGCCCGTTCTGGACCGACGTGCGGCGAATGAGCATGCGGTAGGAGAGATTGGTGCGCGGGAGTAGCCACACGCCGGGCGTCACCTGTGCGATGGTGTTGGTTTCGGTGTAGTTCGACTCCTCGTCCTGCTGCGTCTGGTTGCCGATCCCGAAGAAGCGCTCGGTCGAGTCCCGCTCGCGCACGAAGGAGGCGATTACGAAGGCCCGCCCGTCCCAGTAGCCCCGGTCGGTGAACTCGAGCTCGTAGTCCTCGTCTCGGGTCGTCGACTTGCCGACCTCGATCGAGTAGCGCCGCGTTGGACTCGGATAGGCGAACAACCGGAGGCTCGGGAAGACGCCCTTCGTCTTGTTGTAGCGGATGTCGGGCGCGAGCATGTAGCGTATCTCGTCCTTGTCGTCGAGGAAGAGGAAGACCCCGAGAAAACCCAACGTGTTCCCCTCGTTCGGGTCGGTGATGATCTCGGGAATGGGGATGAAGCTGGTCGCGGAATGCGCCCGCTCGGCCCCGCAGACCGCCGCTCCGAAGAGCGCGATCAGCGCGAGCGCGCGGCGAAGGCGTTGGCGAGCACCCATCGGTCACCGAAGCGGGCGAGCACCTGGAGCGGCCCGGAGGCGATCGCCTGCGGGTCGTCGCGGTGGCGTTGCGGATCGCTCACCAGCGCGAGAAGGCCGCTCGAGCGCCACCGCCGTTCGAACTCAGGCCGGGAGAGGAACATCGAGGCGGCGCTCGACCTGAGATAGGTGGGCGGCACGAAGCCGCGCGGCTCGAGGAGCGTTATCTGCCGTCCCGTGTAGTACGCGAGGCCGCCGACCAGCTGGTACTCCATGGGGGACTCGAAGACGATCTCCGCCTGCGGCACCATCGCCAGTACCTGGGCGGCGGGTCGCCACGAGAAGAGTGGTTCCACGAGCTGCTCGGCACGGAGAACGATCGCCGCGAGCGGGACCGTGCTCGCTGCCAGGATCGCGACGAGGAAATCCGCGCGACGGCGGATGGCGGCAGCGGCGAGGAGCGTGCCGGTCGCGGTGAGGAGCACGCCCGCTCGTGGAGCGAGATCGAGGACCGCGGGCACGTCGCTGATCCAGTCGCTCCGCCCGAGGAGCTCGCGTCCGACCGCCATCGTCGTGAAACCGCACGCGGCCATCGCCACGCCCGCGCCGACGAGGTAGGCCCACGCGCCCCAGCCGAGCTCGCCCCCGCGCGCACGTTGCCAGACGCGCGCTGCCAGCAACGCACTCGCCGGGAGCGCGGGTAACGCATAGTGCTCGAGCCGCGAGGGGGCGCACGAGAAGAACAGGAGGAGCCCACCCGCCCACGTTCCGACCACGGCCGCCGCACGGCCCACAGGCGCAGGACGCCCACGCAGCTCACGCAGGATCTCGGGTACCGCGAGCGGCAGGAGGAGCGCCCACGGCATCGCGCGCGCCGCAAATGCCCCCCAGAAGAAGCCGAGAGGATCGCCGTCCGAGTCCCGTGGAAGCTTGCGATCCAGAAAGAAGAGAACGTGTTGATTCACGATGTAGTCCCAGGCGAACCCGGGGTGGAGGGCAGCGACAAGCGCGTGCCAGGGGACGACCACCGTCGCGACGATCAGGAGCCCGAGCACCGGCCGTAGCTGCAAGATGCCGCGGCCCCCCTCGCCGGCAAGCGTGAGACTCGTGACGGGAATACCGACCAGCACGATTGGAACCAGCCCTTTGGCGAGGACACCCACGCTCAGCACGACATAGAACGCTGCAAGCCAGGCCGTACGCCCCGCGCTCCTGATCCGCGCCCGCTGCCAGAAGAAGAGTGCGAGCACCACGACCGCCACCACGACCATGTCAGGGCGCAGCGTGCGGGCCTCGAGCACGAAGCCGATGGTGGTGGCGAGCGCGGCACCGGCCACCAGACCCGCCGCTTCGCCGTAGAGCAGCGCGCCGAGACGACAGGTCGCGAAGAGTGTGATCGCTGCCGCGCCGATCGACACCAGCCGGGCCCACTCGGTCGGCCCGGCGAGCCGGAAGACGAACGCCGCGAGCCAGTACAGCAGGGGTGGCTTGTTCAGGAAGAGCGTGCCGTCGAGATGCGGCGTCAGGTAGTCGCCGCTCGCCACCATCTCCCGCGCGACATCGGCGTAGCGCCCCTCGTTGTCGAAGAATGCGGGCGCATCGAGCCGGATCGCGAAGAGCGCACTGGCTACCAGGACGAGCGCCACGGCGGCGGGCACGCCGAGGCGCAGTGGCCGCTCCGAGGGCGCGAGCCGGGGAAATCCGTGTGGGCCCCCGGACATGGCCGCCTCACGCGCAGCCACAGATGTTCCTCGCATGATCACACGTCGCAATCGGCAGCGGGCCAGTCGACGCCGAGACCGCCTCCGAATGACCTCGACATCCGCGCACCCCACGCGCAACCGACCCACGCCTCACGGCCACCGCAGCGCCGCGGGACTCTACACCATGCGATCGGCCGTGCAAGGCTGAGGAGCCAGACGGCGCACCCCGACGATCGGCGCTTCATGCTTCTTTCATACCTGCCCTGCCACCCGAAGCGTCGGGGACGGCCTC
>VBLA01000389.1 GCA_005879245.1 Deltaproteobacteria bacterium | reverse complement strand
GCCCCGCGCCGGCGCGTTCCCTTGATCGGCCGCGTCTCGATCCGGGCGCCTCGGCGCCGGAGGAAGAGCTCCGGCGAGTTGACGAGGAGCTGCGCCTCGCCGAGGTCGAGGTAGGCGTGGTGAGGGACCGGGTGCCGCGTCGCAAGGCGGGCGTAGAGCGTCCAGGCTGGGCCCGCGAGGGGGGCCGTGAAGGGCTGGGTCAGGTTCACCTGATATGCGTCGCCGGCAGCGAGGTAGTCGAGAATGCGCCGTACGGCCGCGCGGTAGCTGTCGGCGGACCAGGAGGACGAGAGGGCGGCCACCGCGAGTGGAGCCTCAGGGGTCGTTGCGGGCGCGGTCAGCCGCGCGAGCCAGGGCGCGCTCGCGCTCGCCGAATCGTCGCAGAGAAGAAGGTACTGGCTCCGGCTCCGGTCGTACACGAGCAGCGGGTCGTAGCGGGCGAGCAGGGCGAGCGGCACGTCCGGCGCTGGCCGCGGTGACCGCCGGCGCGCGGGCCATGCCGTGAACTGGCCGAGCTCGTACGCCAGGTAGCCGATCGCGCCGCCGCCCAGCGGGAAGGGGAGATCGGTCGCCGGGGTCTCGCTGACGAAGCGCTCGATTGCGGCGAGCGGGTCCGCAGGGGTCGGGAGCCCGTCGCTCCGCTCGACCGTGCCGTCCCTGCTGACGCGCAACTGCACGCGCGGGGCGCAGCCGAGGAGCGTCGCCGGATGCTGGGAGTCGGGCACCTCGAGAAGGAAGGCCCCGGGCTCGACGGCGAGGCTCGCGAGCACGTCGAGCGGATCGCGGCGCAGCGCGAGCGAGACGACGCGCATGGGCCGCGGATCGTAGGAGGCAGTCCGGGGTGCGTCAAGCGATGCAGGTTCCCGTGTACGCTTGCGTCCCGCAGGGCGAGCGTCTAGCGTCGGGTCCCGTGAACGCGGCCGTCAGCCTGATCGAACGGGTGCTGCGGTCCACGGCCCACGTCCGGGCGACGGTCCCGGAGTCGCATCCATCGTGTCGGCTGCTCGGCAACGAGCGCATGGGCTCGGCCACGATCGTCGATCCGGCGGGGCTCGTCCTCACCGTCAACTACGTGGTCGTCGGCGCCGACCAGGTGACCGTCACCTTGCGCGATGAGCGCGCCTATGTGGCCGAGGTCGTCCGGCAGGACTTCGACTCGGGACTCGCACTGCTCCGGATCGCGGAGCAGGGTCTGCCCGCGCTCCCGCTCCGGCGCACGACCGACCTCACGCCCGGCGAGGACGTCTTCATCGTGGCCAGCGTCGGCGAGGGCGGTGCTCGCGTGTCGAACGGTGCCGTCAGCTACATCGGGGCGTTCGACGCCAACTGGGAGTACGTCCTCGAGCGCGCCATCATGACGACGGCGATGAATCCCGGGCTCGGTGGCGGGCCGCTGCTCGACACGCTCGGGCGGCTGATCGGCATCGTGTCGCTCAACCTGAACGAGATCGGGCGGTTCTCGCTCGCCATCCCGGCCGACTACTACCTCGACGGGCGCGCGGCCTTCCTCGCTGGCCGGTACCCCATGCGGCGACGGGCCTGGCTCGGCGTCTTCTGCTACGCGGTCCAGGACCACGTCGTGATCGCCGGTCTCCTGCCCGGTGGCCCGGGCGACCAGGCCGGCCTCAAGGTCGGCGACGTGATCCTCGCCGTCGACGGGCAGACCGTGGGTGACCGGCGCTCGCTCTACCGTCTCCTCTGGGCCCACGGCTCCGGCGAGCAGATCACGCTCAAGATCTTCCGCGGCCGCGAGCAGCACACGCTCACGGTCGCCGCCGGGGACGTCGAGGAATTCTTTGCCTAGCGGGACGCTGAGAAACGGAGCCCGTAGCGTTCGAGGACGGGGAGCGGGGCGCGGGGCACCCCCGCTCGCCTTCGGTTCGGTCGCGATCTACGGCGCGGGTTGGCTCGAACGTCGCTGGCGCGACCTCACAGGCGGCGCTCGGGGGTGCCCCGCGCCCCGTTCCCCGTGCGTGACGGAATCCGTTTGTCAGCATCCTGCTAGTGCGACGCCAAGTTGATGCCGCTCATGCGCGGGCGAGGGAGGGCAGGGGCCGGAGGTGCCGGCGCATGGTGCCGCGCAGGTTTGCCGCGCGCGGCTCCGCCGCGCTCGGCACGACCCGAGCGCGCGGAGCGCGCGAGCAATCCCGAGGGAGCCGCAAGCGGCAGCGTGCGGCGACGGGGGTCCGGGGGGCATCGGAGGAGCGGAGCGGGTGCGAAGCGCGTGCGAGCACCGCACGGGTCCCCCGGCGACATCTGAATGCAGTCGCGGATGCGCCTCGGCGACTTCCTGGTCGTCTACCTGCAGAAGATCGGCGTCCAGCATCTCTTCGGCATTCCGGGCGATCTCGTGCTCCGCCTCTTCGCGCGGCTCGGGAGGCCCCGCGGGCTCCGCATCGTTACCTTCTCGCACGAGCCGGGAGTCGGCTTCGCCGCCGACGGCTATGCCCGGGCGACCGGCCGGCTCGCGGTGGTCTGCGTCACCTACGGTGCCGGCGGGCACAACATGGTGAATCCCGTCGGCGGTTCGTTCTCCGAGCACGTCCCCGTGCTCGTGATCAGCGGGGGGCCGGGTGAGGAGGAGCACAAGCTCGGCGTCCTGATCCACCACCAGGCGAAGGAGATCGAGTCGCAGTTCCGTATCTACCAGGAGATCTCCTGTGCCGCGCGGATCGTCGACGACCCGCGCAGTGCCGCCGAGGCGGTGCACGAGGTGGTGCAGGCGATCTGGCGCGAGCAGCGGCCGGGCTACCTCGAGATCCACCGCGACATGGTCGACCGACCGATTGCCGTGCCGCGAGAGATCATCGAGTGGGACGGGAGGCTCCACTTCGCGCGGTCCGATGACCGGAAGGTCGCCGAGGCGGTGCGCGAGACCGCCGCGTGCCTGAACCGCGCCCGTCGCCCGTTCACCATCGTCGGCATCGAGACGTTCCGCTTCAAGGTCCAGCGCGAAGTGCGGCAGCTCGCCGAGCGGATCGGGGCACCGGTCACCACCGACGTGCTCGCCAAGGGCGCCTTTCCGATGGACCATCCGCTCCACATGGGCGTCCACATGGGGCCGCTCAGCGCGCGGCCCATCGTCCAGCGGGTGGACCGTGCCGATCTGGTCCTCAACCTCGGGACGTTGTTGACCGACATGAATCTCGGGAGCGCGCCGCCCCAGATCACGCGAGATCGATCGATCTGGGCGGTGGGCGGCCGGGTCAACGTGAGCTTCCACACCTATACTGACGTCCAGATCCGCGACTTCCTGCGCGGGCTGCTCCGCGCCCGCTTGAAGAAACATCGCGAGCGCGTCCGGTACTGCGACAACCTGCCGCCGCCTTCCAAGGAGACGACGCGGCGCCTGCGGGTGACGGACGTTCTCCACGAGGTGAACCGCTTCCTGCGCGGGCGACGCGGCTATCTGGTCGTCGCCGAGTCCGGCGACATGCTGTTCGGGGGGCTCGACGTGCGCGTCGAGCGGGGGGGTGGCTACCTTGCCCAGGGCTTCTACGCCTCGATGGGCTTCGGCATCCCGGGGGCGCTCGGCGCCCAGCTCGGCACCGGGGCGCGGCCGCTCATCCTCTGCGGCGACGGGGCCTTCCAGATGACGGGCCCCGAGATCGCGCAGGCCCCGCGCTACGGCTTGAACCCGATCGTGCTCCTCGTGAACAACGGCGGCTGGCAGATCTTCCGCCCCGTGATCACGCAGCAGGAACTGCTCGACGTGCCGCCGTGGCCCTACGCGCGGCTCGCCGAGGACTGGGGCGGACGCGGCTTCCGGGTGACGCGCGTGGACCAGCTGCGCGCCGCGCTCACCGAGGCGGCGCGCATCCGGTCCTTCGTGGTGATCGAAGCACTCGTCAACCCGGAGGATCTGTCACCCGTCTCGCGCAAGTACATCGAGGCGTCGGCGAGGCACGGGCGGATCGCGGCCGCATGATCACCGTCCGTCGCCGCTATGAGGAACTCGTTGCCGACTTCCGATGGCAGATCCCGGACGAGTTCAACTTCGGGGCATTGATCGACGCCTGGGCCACGGACCGGAGCCGCGTCGCCCTCTACTGGGAGGACGAGAACGGACGGCGGGAGCGTCACACGTTCCGGGACTTGAAGCAGGCGACCAACCGCTTCATGAACGCGCTCGAGGCCCTCGGGCTCGCCCGCGGCGAGCCGCTCCTGGTGATGCTGCCACGGGTGCCGGCGTGGCAGGTGGCGGTGATCGGCGGCCTCAAGCTGGGTGCGCTCGTCATCCCCTGCACGGCGTCGCTCCGTGCCAAGGACATCGCTTACCGGGCGCGCCACAGCGGCGCGCGGGCAATCGTCACCACGGTCGAGCAGATTCCCGAGGTCGAGCAGGCGCTCGCCGAGGTTCCGGGCGTCACGATCCGCGTCGCGCTGGGTGGGGCGCCAGCGGGCTGGCACGATCTCGAGACGACCATCG
>VBLA01000454.1 GCA_005879245.1 Deltaproteobacteria bacterium | reverse complement strand
ACGAGGAGCGCCTCACGGGGCTGGCGGCGGCGATCGTCGAAGCGGAACGCGCCGCCACCGAGTGGGCCCGCCGCCTCTCGGTCGAGCGCCGCCGGGTGGCGCACGAGCTGACGCGCGCCATGACGGCCGAGCTGGCGGGTCTCGCCCTCGAGGGCGCGCGCTTCGCGGTGCGCTTCGGGGAGAGCGACGGGCGGCCGATCGGCCCCGACGGGTGGGACGAGCTGGAGTTCTTCCTCGCGGCGAATCCCGGCGAGGAGCCACGCTCGCTCGCGCGCGTGGCGTCGGGGGGTGAGCTCTCGCGCATCATGCTCGCGCTCAAGACGCAGGCCGCGACGGAAACCCGCGGCGCCACCCTGATCTTCGACGAGGTGGATGCGGGCATTGGCGGGGCGGTCGCGGAGGTGGTCGGCCGGAAGCTCCAGCAGCTCGGCCGCAGCCGGCAGGTCCTCTGTGTGACCCACCTGCCGCTGATCGCCGCGTTCGCCGAGCACCACGTCGTGGTGACGAAGGGGGTCGTCGAGGGGCGGGCGATCTCCTCGGCGCGCGCCCTCTCGACCAGCGAACGGGTTGCCGAACTCGCCCGCATGCTCGGGGGGACGCAAGTGACCCCCGAGGTTCGCCAGCATGCCGTGCAACTTCTACGGGAGGCGGCGGGACGGAAAGGCGTGAGAGTCAAAAGCTTGACAGAGCAAGTAGGATTCGACTAGCAGATCGTCCGTGTCGCAGAAAGCTTGCATGGCCCGCCTCCGCACCGTGTTGCGCGTCGCCCGCCACGGGCAAGTAGCCGCTCTCGTCTTGGGTGTCGTGATCACGCTCGGCACGGCCGTGGCCTGGACGACCGGCTGGCGGCACTCGAACGGCGCCGAGGAGATGCGGTGGCTCCGCGTGCGGCTCGCCGGGAAACGCGAGCTGATCGCGAGGCAGCGGCTCGAGATGGCCGAGGTCGCGGCGGCGGTCGATCACCTCGCACGCACGGCGGGAGCCGTCGGTGATCGTGCGGAACAGGCCCGGCGCCTCGCCCACATGGAAGAGAGTCGCGACGCGACGCCTGATCTACTGCACCTGACCAGCCTCGCCGAGACGGGTGGCGCCATCGTGTCCGAGGATGCGGCGCGCACCCTCGAGCAGCTCGCCTGGCTCGAGGGAGAGACGATGGGCGTCGGGGACTCGCTCGCCGTCCTGACGGCGCTCCTGAAGGATCGCCCGATGAGCGCGAGCAAGGGGATGCCGTCGCTCTGGCCCGTGCATGGGCTCGTGACCTCGAGCTTCGGCATGCGCCCGTCGCCGTACGGCGGCGGCCGCGAGCTGCATCCCGGGATCGACATCCAGGCTCGCTACGGCATGCCGGTGACGGCGGGTGGCGACGGCAAGGTGATCTTCGCCGGACGCGATCCCGGATACGGTGGCCTCGTGGTCATCGATCACGGCGCTGACGTCGACACGTTCTATGGGCACCTCTCCACCCTCTACGTACGCGAGGGGCAGAACATCCGTCGCGGCCAGCCCCTCGGCGCGGTCGGGGCCTCCGGGAGGGCGACCGGCGTGCACCTGCACTACGAGGTGCGCGTGCACGGCACGCCCGTCGACCCGCACCGCTACCTCGTCAACTAGCAGATTCTAGATAAGCGCCCGGTCCGGCGTCGGCTCTGGCGTTTGCCGTGACCGCGTAACACGAGCGCAATCAGAATTACGGCGATCGTGATTGACAGAATCCGCAGATCGGCCTACGCACACCTCACACCCTTCGATTCCCTCAGTTCCTGAACGATCACGATGCCCGGTCGCGGGTCCATCCTCTTGGTCGGTGCCGCCGCGCCCGAATTGGCGCACGTGGCTGGCGTGCTCGGTCCGCTTGCCCAGATCCGTACCACCTCACCTCGCGAGGGACTGATGGCGCTCGCGCGATTCGGGGCGGACGTGGTCGTCGCACGGGACGGAGCGGGTCAGTTGGGAGCGCACTTCCTGCGCCAGACGGCGGTCCTCCATCCGGGGGCGGTTCGTATTCTCCTCGCCGAGGAGGGCGGCGAGCCGCTCGACGACCCCGACGCCGTGATCCTGCCAGCGCCCGTGGATCTGGCCGGCCTGCGGGCGGTGTGCGTGATTGCGCTCCGGGGCGCGGTCGCCGAGCGCGCCGCCCGGGAGCAGCGGCAAGAGAACGAGCGCCTGCGCGAGGTGGGAAACGAGGCACTCTCCGAGCTGGTGGAGGATGCCGAGGGCGTCGTCTGCTATGAGGGCATCCTTACCCGCAGCCGAGCGATGCGACGGGTGGTACAGCTGCTGCGGACCATCGAGGCGACCGATACTACCGTCCTGATTCACGGCGAGACGGGCACGGGGAAGGAGCTCGCCGCGCGCGCGATTCACGAACGCAGCCGCCGGCGGCGGGCGCGCTTCGCGGCGGTCAATCTGGGAGCAATCTCCGATCCCCTGCGCGAAAGCGAGTTGTTCGGGCACGTGCGCGGGGCATTCACCGGCGCCGTCGATAGCCGCGGAGGCCTTTTCGCCGAGGCAAACGGTGGCACCGTCTTCCTCGACGAGGTGGGCGACGCGAGCCCGGGCCTCCAGGTCGCGCTACTGCGCGTGCTGGAGGAAGGTACCATCACCCCCGTTGGCGCGGATCGGACGCGACGCGTCAACGTACGGATCATCTCCGGGACCAACCGGGACCTCGAGGACCTGGTGCGCAGGGGAACGTTCCGGCGCGACCTCTACTACCGGCTGCACGTCTTCCCGATCCACCTCCCGCCCTTGCGCGAGCGCGCGGAGGACATCTTCCCGCTCGCCAGCCATTTCCTCGCCCAGGCGGCGACGACGCTGGGCAAGAGCCCGCCCGGCATTTCGCGTGAGGCCCGCACGGCGCTCGAGGCGCACGGCTGGGAGGGTAACGTGCGCGAGCTCCGCAATGTGA
>VBLA01000453.1 GCA_005879245.1 Deltaproteobacteria bacterium | reverse complement strand
CGAGATAAGGCATCCCCGGGCCGCGAGGCCCCTAAAGGCCCCTCGAAGACGACGAGGTTGATAGGCCGGGTGTGGAAGCGCTGTAAGGCGTGGAGCTAACCGGTACTAAATGGCCGTGAGGCTTGACCATATGATCCGCCTGCGGTGAGCTACCGCGCGCTTGCTCTGACATTGGGATCCCGTCCAGAGTGTCACAGCGTCTTCCGGTGGTGATAGCGGAGGGGAAACACCCGTTCCCATCCCGAACACGGCCGTTAAGCCCTCCAGCGCCGATGGTACTGCACGGTCGCCGTGTGGGAGAGTAGGACGCCGCCGGATCTTCTCCACGGGCGCCCGGTACGCGATGCGTGCTGGGCGCCTGTGCTTTTGGGTCTGATCGTCCGCTCTTGAGGTGCGGCGGGAGCGCAGCTAGGAGCAGGTCATGCGAGCGCTGACCGTCGTCTGTGCGCTCCTTGCGCTTGCGTCCGGCGCGGCGGCTCGCGAGCTGAGCTTTCCCCTCGCCGTCGACTACTCGCTGCTGCAGGCGGCAATTGCCCGCCAGCTCCACGTTGCGGGCGGCGAAGGGGTGGTGTGGGAGGAAGCCCGCGGCTGCCGCTCGCTCGTCCTCCGCGACCTGCACGTCGAGCGGAGCGACGCCCGGGTGCGGGTCACGGCGCGCGGACGTGCGCGGATCGGGTTTGGCCTCTTCGGCTGGTGTCTTGCCCCGGTCGGGTGGGACGGTTACGTGGAGACGTTCGCGCGGCCCGCCGTCGGTGCAGACTGGCAGCTCCGTTTCCAGGACCTCGAGTCGCACGTCTACGACCGGGAGTGGCAGCGGACGACGCTCGCGAGTCGTCTCTGGGAACTGCTGCGCGGGCGCGTCGAGAGGGAGGTCGGCAACGTCGCCGTCGATCTGGGTCCGCCGGTGAGCGAGGCCAGGGCCCTGGTGCGTGCATCGGTGGACCCCGCGCGGGCGGGGCCGGTGGTGGCGGCGCTCGAGACGTTGCACCCCACGCAGGCCGCGGTCGACGACGAGGGAGTCAAGGTGATGGTGGCCGTCGATCTGCCGGCGACCGCAGCGGTGGAGCAGGCACCCGAACCGGCGCTTTCACCCATCGAGCTCCAGAAGTGGCAAGGCGCACTCGAGCATTGGGATGCCTTTCTCGTCTTCGTCATCAAGAACCTGGGGAGCATTGCGCGACGTGGCGACGTCCGCGACGATCTCCTCGATCTGCTGCTCACCAGCCGCCACCAGCTGCTCACCGTTCTGGCCTCGGGCCCCACCCCGGGGGTCGATCCGGTGCGGCAGCTCTTCCTGGACGCCTGGGAGCAGCTTCGAGCCATCGTGCGCCGCGGGGCGCTACAGGGCGGTGCGGAGGATCGGGTGGTGCGCTTTGCGACGTTCCTCGTCGCGGGAGACATCCTGGCCGCGCTCGATGCCGCCGGCCCGGGGCTCGGCATCGAGATCTCTGCTGACGGGCTTCGTCGCCTGGCCCGGACGCTGGAGCCGAATTACGAAGGCGACCCGGTGGCGTACTCGGAGGCCCCGGACGCGGCGTTGCGCGAACTCTTTCAGTTCCACGAGCCCGAGCAGCCGGGCGGGGGGCCTTCCCCGGGCACGTGGTGGTGGCCCGGGCCGGGTGCGGCCGAGGCCGCCGATGTCGCGCCGCCGGATCTCGCCACCGTGGTGCGACGTCTCGAGCGGTGGGTGCCGAACGACTCGGAGCGCGAAGCCTACCGCGATGCCGTCGCGCGCCTGCTGTCGGACGTTGCAGAACGCGCCGCCGAGGTGAACGCCATCGAAGCTCGCTTCCGTCCAGTCTTCGCGCATCTCGTGCCGACCGTGGGCTGGCAAGAGAGCTGCTGGCGGCAGTTCGTGGAGAAGGACCACCGCGTGACGTTTCTTCTCTCAGGCAGCGGCGATGTCGGGCTCATGCAGGTGAACCGTCGCGTCTGGCGAGGGTTCTTCGATCTCGAGAAGCTCGAATGGGACATTGCCTACAACGCGGGTGCGGGCGCTGAGATTCTCGCCCAGCTGCTGAACCGCTACGGGGTGCGGGAAGGGCGGGGGCAGGTCGAGAACGGCGCCCGCGCGACCTATTCGGCCTACAACGGTGGGCCGGACGCCTATCGCCGGTACCGACTCGCGCGCGTGGCGCGCACGGAGCGAGCGATCGACGTCGCCTTCTGGAAGAAGTACCAGGCGATGGCGGCGGGGCGAGCGCTCGATTTCGTCCTTTGCATCCAGGGGTGGTCGCCGTCCCGGACTCAGCTTTCGGTGGTGCCGCGGGCGGCGACGCCGAATTCCTGCATGAGGTCGCGAAGGTCATCTGCCACACGGACGATCGAAGCCTGCCACATCTCCATCGCCCGGCGCCCGATCGCAAGCTTCGTGTAGTCGCCGGTGGCAAAACCGCCCTCGATGGCGTCGAAGCCGCTCAGCAAGCCTTCCCATGCGGCGACGTACCGCGTGTGAATCTGCTCGAGGGCGGGGGACCGCGGGGAATACGCGCGGACGCGCTCGAGGTGGGCGAGCACTCTGGGGCGGCAGTCGGCGATCTGGCGGAGAACCTCCGCTTCGTCGACGAACTGGGTGC
>VBLA01000122.1 GCA_005879245.1 Deltaproteobacteria bacterium | reverse complement strand
GGTGGCGGTGGCGGTGCGGAACGAGGTGCGCGACCGCGTCGCCCGGCTCGCCGCGCGGGGTGTCGTCCCGGGGCTCGCCACGATTCTCGTGGGCGAGGACCCGGCCTCGCGCCTCTACGTCGGCAACAAGGAACGGGCCTGCGGGGAAGTCGGACTCCGGTCTTTCGGCCACCGACTCCCGGCGACGACCGCCCAGGGAGAGCTCCTCGCCCTCGTGCGTGAGCTCGCCCACCGCCCCGACGTGCATGGCATCCTCGTCCAGCTGCCCCTGCCCGGGCGCCTCGACGCCCAGCAGGTGATCGAAGCGTTGCCTCCTGGCAAGGACGTGGACGGGCTGCACCCCGTGAACCAGGGCCGGCTCCTTGCCGGCCAGCCTGGCGTGCGGCCGTGTACGCCGCTCGGAGTCATGCGGCTGCTCGACGAGACGGGCGTCACGTTGAGAGGCGCGCACGCCGTGGTCGTGGGACGAAGCGTGCTGGTGGGCAAGCCGGTCGCCCTCTTGCTGCTCGAGCGCCATGCCACCGTCACCCTCTGCCACTCGCGCACCGCCGACCTGGCCGGCGAAGTCGGCCGTGCGGAGGTGGTGGTGGCCGCGACCGGGCAGCCGGGTTTGGTGCGCGGCGCGTGGATCCGGCCGGGGGCCGTCGTGATCGACGTCGGTATCAACCGGGGGTCTGACGGGAAGCTCTGCGGCGACGTGGAGTTCGCCGTCGCCCGGGAACGAGCCGCCTACGTCTCGCCGGTGCCGGGCGGGGTGGGTCCGATGACCGTCGCGATGCTGCTCAGCAACACGGTTGCGGCAGCCGAGCGCGCCGTGGAGAGCGAGGCCGCCTGAGGGCGCGATGGCACGACGCACGCCCGTCTACGAGGCCCATCGGGGGCTCGACCCCCGCTGGACCGAGTTCGGCGGCTGGGAGATGCCCCTCTCCTACCGCAGCATTGCCGAAGAGCATCGTGCGGTCCGCGAGCACTGCGGCCTCTTCGACGTGAGCCACATGGGGGAGATCGAGATCCGTGGCCCAGAGGCCGGCGCGGTCTGCCAGGCGCTGACGGTCAACGACGTGCGGCGGCTCGCGGTCGGCGACGGTCAGTACACGCTCCTCTGCAACGAACGCGGTGGGGTGCTGGACGATCTCATCCTCTTCCGCCTTGGCGTGGAGCACTACCTGCTCGTCGTCAACGCCGCCAATACCGCGAGTGATCTCGCCTGGATTCGGGAGCGGGCCGCGGGGCGCGCGGAGATCCGCGATCGCAGCGCGGAGCTGGCGCTCCTCGCGTTGCAGGGAGCGGACGCCGAGGTCGCGCTCCGCGGCCTCACGCCGCTCGATTTGACGAGCCTCCGGCCGTTCGGGCTGGCCGAAGGGCTCGTCGCAGGACTCCCGGTGGTCGTCTGCCGGACGGGATACACCGGGGAGGACGGGTTCGAACTGCTGGTCGAGGCCGCGGCGGCCCGCGAGCTGTGGGATGCCCTGCTCGCGGCGGCGACGCGGCGGGGTGGATTGCCCTGCGGGCTCGGCGCGCGCGACACTCTCCGTCTCGAAGCGGGGCTGCCGCTCCACGGAAGCGACATGGACGCGAGCACCACTCCGCTCGAGGCCGGGCTGGCGTGGGTCGTGAAGCTCGCCAAGGGAGAGTTCGTGGGTCGCGCGGCGCTGGCCGTCCAGGCAGAGGCGGGCGTCGAGCGACGGCTAGTGGGGATCCAGCTCGATGAGCCGGGAATTCCGCGTCATGGCTATGCCCTCCGGCGGGACGGTGCGGTGGTCGGGAGCATCACGAGCGGGACCCGCTCCCCGACACTCGGCTCCTTCATCGGGCTCGGCTACGTGGCGGCCGGCACGGCGGCACCCGGCACGCCGGTCGAAATCGACATCCGTGGGCGGTTGCTCCCGGCCCGGATCGTCGCGCGTCCATTCTATCGTCGGGTGCGGCGGGAGAATTGATGATGGAGTTCCCCGAGGACCTCCGCTACACGAAAGCGCACGAGTGGCTCCGCAGGAAGGGTACGGAGGCCGTCATCGGTATCACCGACTTCGCTCAGGATGCGCTCGGGGACGTCGTGTTCGTCGAGCTGCCCGCGGTCGGCACCCAGCTCACGCAAGGCCAGACATTCGGCGTGGTCGAATCGAACAAGACGGTGTCCGATCTCTTCGCGCCCGTCAGCGGCCGGGTCCTCGCCGTGAACCAGGTGCTGCGCGACGAGCCCGAGCGGGTGAACGAGGATCCGTACGGAGCCGGCTGGATGATCCGCGTGGCGCCCAGTCGGAGCGAGGAGATCGAAACGCTGCTCGACGCGGCCGCCTATCGGGCGTTCGTCGCGAGCGAGCAGAAGACGTGAGCGGTTACAGCCCGCACACGCCGGCCGACGTCGAGGCCATGCTGGGCACGATCGGTGCGGCGTCGATCGACGACCTCTTCGCCCGGGTGCCGGCGAGCCTCCGCGCGCGCGCCGCGCTCTCGCTGGGGCCCGGCCTGAGCGAGCCCGAGCTTCGTCAGCAACTCGAAGCGCTCGCGGCCCGGAACACGGGCGCCCTCACGCCGGCGGTCTTCCTCGGCGCGGGTGCCTATGCCCATTGGATCCCAGCGGTCGTCGACCAGATACTGCTCCGTTCGGAGTTCGCGACCGCCTACACGCCCTACCAACCAGAGGTGAGCCAGGGGACGCTGCAGGCCATGTTCGAGTTTCAGACGTTCAGCGCGCTCCTGCTCGGCCTCGACGTCGCGAACGCGAGCATGTACGACGGCGCATCGGCGACCGCCGAGGCCGTGCTGATGGCGCGGCGCGTGCTCCCCGGGCGGCGCACCGTCTGGCTCTCGCGGGCGCTTCACCCGCACTACCGGGCGACGGTGGCGACCTACGTGAGCGGCCTCGGGGACCTCGAGCTGCGCGAGCTCCCCTTCGCTGCCGATGGACGGACCGACCTCGCCTCCCTCCAGACACTGGGAGGCGACGCGCTCTGTGTGGTGCTCGGCTACCCCAACGTCTTCGGCGTCCTCGACGACGTCGCAGGTGCTGCTCGCCTGGCGCGAGCTGCGGGGGCGCTCACCATCACCGCGACGGCGGAACCGCTCGCGCTCGCGTGGGCGCGCTCGCCGGGGGCGAGCGGCGCGGACATCGCCGTCGCCGAAGGACAGAGCTTCGGGCTGCCGGTCTCCTATGGTGGTCCCGGGGTCGGGCTCTTCGCAGCCCGGGAGACACACATCCGCAGCATGCCCGGTCGGATCGTGGGTGAAACGGTCGACACACAGGGGCGACGCGGCTACGTGCTCACGCTGGCCACTCGCGAGCAGCACATCCGCCGCGAGCGGGCCACCTCAAACATCTGCACCAATCAAGGGCTGTGTGCGCTGGCGGTGACGGTCTACCTCTCGCTGCTCGGACGCCACGGTCTCCGCCGCCTGGCGGAGGTGAATGCGGCGGCGGCCCACGACGCCGCTGCCCGCCTCGCCGCGGCTGGCGTCTCACGCCTGCTCGCTGGACCCTTCTTCAACGAGTTCGTCGTCCGCGCCCCGGAGGGGGTCGCAAGCTGGGAGGCGCTCGCGGCCGATGGCGTCGTCGTCGGATTTCCACTCCGGCGATGGTATCCCGAGCTGGACGAGGCGCTGCTGATCTGTGTCACCGAGCGCCACGGGGCGGAGGACGTCGACCGGCTCGTCGACGCGCTGGCGCCCGCGAAGGCGCGCACACGGGCGGTGCGAGGGTAGCATGCTGCTCGACGAGCCACTCATCTTCGAGCGGGGATCCCCCGGTCGCATGGGGTGGATGCTGCCGGCGGCGCCCGCGAGCATCGAGCTTCCGCGGGAGCTCCGCCGCGAAGACGACCTGGTCGGGATGCCCGAGGTGAGCGAGCTCGAAGTGGTTCGCCATTTCGTGCGGCTCTCGCAGTGGAACTACAGCGCGGCGACCACGCTCTATCCCCTCGGGTCGTGCACGATGAAGTACAACCCCGTCGTCCACGAGGCGCTGGTGCGGCTTCCCGGATTCTCGGCGCTGCATCCGCTCGTCCCCGACGAGCTGGCTCAGGGCGCCCTCGACCTGCTCGCGCAGCTGGAAGAGGCGCTGAGGGCGGTGAGCGGTCTCGATGCGGTCTGCCTCCAGCCGGCGGCGGGTGCGCACGGGGAGCTGCTCGGCATGCTCCTCGTGCGCGCCTACCACCGCGACCGATCCGACGCGCGTCGGCGTCGTGTCCTCATCCCATCGAGCGCGCACGGCACCAACGCGGCGACCTCGACGCTCGCCGGCTACGAGGTCCGCGAAGTGCCCGTCGACCAGCGTGGACTCCTCTCGGCCCGTGCGGTCGCGGCGGTGATGGACGATTCGGTGGCGGCCCTCATGGTGACCAACCCGAACACGCTCGGGCTGTTCGAGGAGGAGATCGAGGCGGTCGCGGCGCTCGTGCACGAACGCGGCGGTCTCGTGTACATGGACGGGGCCAACCAGAACGCGATCCTGGGGGTCGCGCGGGCCGGCGACATGGGCGTCGACATCGTGCACTTCAACCTCCACAAGACCTTCTCGACCCCACACGGCGGAGGCGGACCGGGTGCGGGGCCCGTCGCGGTGCGCGCGGCGCTGGGCGCGTACCTCCCGATCCCCCGCCTGGTGCGACGCGGCGCGCAGCTCGCGTGGAGCGAGGACGCTCCCAAGAGCATCGGCCGGCTGCATGCGTTCGACGGCAACTTCGGTGTCCTCGTGCGCGCCGTCGCATACATCCTCCGGCTCGGCGGTCCGGGCCTGACCGAGGCCACGCGCCACGCGGTGCTGAACGCCAACTACGTCCGTGCGCGGCTCCGCGGCACCTACCATCTACCCTACGAGACGCCGTCCCTACACGAATGCGTGTTTTCGGATCGCGACCTCCAAGAGCACGGGGTCCACACGGTCGACGTGGCGAAGCGATTGCTCGACTACGGCTTCTACGCGCCGACGATCTATTTTCCCCTCGTCGTCAAAGGCGCACTGATGATCGAGCCGACGGAGACGGAAACGAAGGAGACCCTGGACGCGTTCGTGGATGCGCTGTTGCGCATTGCCGAGGAAGCGCGGACGCAACCGACGCTCGTGCGCGAGGCCCCTCACCGGACCCGGCTCGCTCGTCTCGATGAGACGCGCGCTGCCCGCCGGCCCGTGCTGCGGTGGCGGCCGCCACCCCGAGAGACCGCCGAAATCTCCTGACGTCGGCCGTCCAAAGCGCGCGTCCTGCAAGGGTTTTGCGTTGACTTCGGCCTGACCCCTGTGTACCGTGCGCGCTCCGGTACCATGTCGGTCTTGAACACCAAGGTTCTCGTCCTCAACCGGTCCTACTTGCCGATCCACGTCACGTCGGTTCGGCGCGCGATGGCATTGCTCTACCAGGACATCGCGCGGGCGGTGGACGAGCAGTACCGCATTTTCGACTTCGCGAGCTGGTCCCATCTCGCTGCGGAGGAAGATGCGATCGGGCTGGTGAACCGCGTCATCCGGGTACCGCGGGTGATCCTCCTCATCGCCTACGATCGAATTCCGCGGCGCTACGTGCGATTCAGTCGGTTCAACATCTATTCGCGCGACCGGAACCGCTGTCAGTACTGCGGCAAGGGCTTCGCACGCTCCGAGCTGAATCTCGATCACGTGGTGCCACGCTCGAAGGGCGGCACCTCGATCTGGGAGAACGTCGTGTGCTCGTGTCATCGCTGCAATCGTCTGAAGGGCGGGCGCACCCCGTCCGAAGCCGGCATGCGGCTCATTCGGATGCCCCGGCGCCCGCAGTGGACGCCGTTCATGGCCGAGACGTTCAGCATGCGTCGCTACAAGGAGTGGTTGCCTTTCCTGAGCGCGGTGGATGCGGCGTACTGGAACACGGAGCTGGTGGCGGATTAGTGCTCGGTGGGGCGTCGCCCACCCGGGTGTGACGACCGGAGCGCGGTCGTGAGGGGACCCGGATGCGGATCAAGCAGATCGAGCTGAACGGCTTCAAGTCGTTCATGGCGCGGACGGTGCTCGAGCTCCCACCGGGGGTGACGGCGATCGTCGGCCCGAACGGTTGCGGGAAGTCGAACGTCGTCGATGCCATCCGGTGGGTGCTGGGCGAGCAGAGCCCGAAACATCTCCGCGGCGCGCTCATGGAGGACGTCATCTTCAATGGGAATGCCGAGCAGGGCCCGCTCGGCATGGCGGAGGTCTCGCTCTTGCTGGAACGCGATGAGCGTGATCTTGCGGCGGCGACGGCCGACGACGTCCCGGAGAGCGGCGAGGGCCTGCCGCCCGAGCTCGCCCACGCCAGCGAAGTGCTCGTGACCCGCCGCTATTTCCGTTCCGGGGAATCCGAGTATTTCATCAACCGGGCGCCGTGCCGGTTGAAGGACATCACCGAGCTCTTTCTCGGGACCGGAGTGGGTGCCAAGGCGTACGCCATCGTCGAGCAAGGGCGGGTCGATCAGCTCGTCAACGCCAAGCCCGAGGAGCTTCGCTTGTTCCTCGAGGAGGCGGCCGGGACGACCCGGTTTCGCAGCCGCAAGCTGGCGGCCGAGCGCAAGATGGGACGGACGCGCGAGAACCTGGTGCGCGTTCAGGATGTGCTGCACGAGCTCGAACGTCAGATGGCATCGCTCGAACGGCAGGCGCGCCGGGCAGAGGAGTATCATCGCCTGAAGAACGAGCTCCGGGACATCGACCTTCGCGTGATGGCCGGGCGGCAGCGAGCCGGATCCGCCGAAGTGGATCGTCTAGAGAAACGGATCGCCGCTCTTCACGACGAGGAGCTGGCGCTGCACGAGGACGTCCGCGTTGCGCGCGGTGCAACCAGCGACGCCCGGTCGGCACGTGCCCTGAACGAGGAACGGTTGCGGGCCGTGGACGTCGAGCTAGCTGAACGGCGGGTCGCGTCCCGAGAGGCGCAGGCTCGGATCGCGGGCGCCTGCGCGCGGGAGAGGGAGCTGACCGAGCGCGCCGCGGCCGGGGGGCGCGAGCTGGAGCATCTTCGGGCTCGGCTGACCGAAGTCCGCGACGAGGGCGCACAGCTCGCGGCCGAGGTCGAACGACTCGGGGCCGAGGAGCCGATCGCGGCGGCGGCGATGCGGGAGGGCGACGCGCGGTGCCAGACGCTCGCGGCTGCCGCCGCCCCCCTCGAGCAGGCCGCCGAGGAAGCCAAGAGCGCCGTGCTTGACGCCCTCGGCGAGGAGGCCCGTCTTCGTAACCTCGCACAGGCGCTCCAGCACCGGCGCGAGGAGCTCGCGGGACGCCGCCGGAAGCTCGAGGACGAGCAGCGGGTTCTCGGGGAGCGCCTGCGGGAGAACGAAAAGGGAAGCGCGAGCGCGAAGGCGGCGGCGGCGTCACTCGAGGCGGAGCGGGCACGGCTCGCCACGGAGCGGCGGGCGCTCGCGGAAGCGGAGCAGACGCTGGCCTCCGAGGAGTCGGAGCGGGTGGCGATGCTCGATCGGACCCGTGCCCAGCATACGCAGCTGACGTCGCGGGCCGACTCCCTGCGTGCCCTCCAGGCGCGCTATGAAGGCTGCAGTCGTGGCGTCGCGACCCTCCTCACGCGCGGGGGCGAGAAGGGCGAGCTGCTGGCCAACCTTTTCCGCGTACCGGCGGAGCTCGAACGGGCGGTGGCGGCCGCACTCGGCGCGCGCTTGACCCAGCTCGTCGTGCCGGACACCGCCTCGGCGGTCCGGGCCATCGGGTGGCTCTCGAAGACGGCGGGCGGTAACGCCACCGTCGTGCCGCGCGATGCGGAGCGACGGGCGGCGACCATCGTGCCGCCCGGGCGCCGGCTGGTGGATCGCATCGAGGTCGATCCGGCACACTGGGCGCTGGCGGAGGCACTCCTCGGCCAGGTGCTGGTGGCCGACGACCTGGAGTCGGCGCTCGCGCTGTGGCGGGCGGCGGACCATCCCGTCACCGTGGTGACGCCCAAGGGAGAGGCGGTTGACGCGCTCGGTGCCGTCAGCGGCGGCAGCGAGCCCGCGCTCGAGGAGACGCTTCTCGCACGCCAGCGCGAGCTACGCGAGCTGGAGCAGGCGATCGCTGCGAGCGCTAGCCAGGTCGTCGAGGCGGAGCAGGTGCTGGCACGCGGGCGGGAGCGAGCCGCCGAGGTGGCAGCCACCGTCGCCGGCGTGGAGCATCGCCTCCAGGCCATCCGCGTCGAGCTGGTGTCGATCGAGAAGGATCGTGAACGACTCGAGGAGGGACGGGGGCGGATCTCGGCCGAACTCGAGGTCTGTGCGCTGGAAGTGAGCGGGGTGACCGGAGAGGACGGCGAGGTCACCAGCGAGCTCACCGAGCTCGACGAACGGATGGCCAGCGCGGCCCGGGAGGTGAGCACACGGCGCGCCGGACTCGTTGAGCGACAGACCGCGCTCGCGCGCCGGCGGGAGGAGTACGCGGAAGCCGAGCGGCTCCGGACCGACGCGGCGGTGCGGGCGGCTGCGGCGGGCGAGCGACTGCGGGCCGCACGCGCCGAGTGCGCGCGCTTCGAGGAGCGGATCAGGGAGCTCGACGAGCGGCTGGTAGCCACGGCTACCCGGGTGGCCGACGAGAGCCGTGGAGCCGCCAGTGCGCGTGACGAGGCGTCGCAGGCCGAGGCGAACCGCGCGGCCGCCGAAAAACGCGCGACGGAGCTGGGAGCGGAGCACGAGGGCCTGCTGGTCGCCCTGCATGCCGCCGACACGGTCCTGTCCGACGACGACGTGAAGGAGCGTACGGCTCAGGAACGGCTCGACGCCGCGCGAGAGGAACGGGGCCGACTCGACGTGACACTCGCCGAGCAACGGATGGCGCTCGAGCACCTCGCCGCGCAGCTGGCTGAGCGGTACGGTCTTCCGCTCGGCGCCTTGACGGAGGTCGCCGTTGGCGAGGAAGGGGGCGCGGACCGCGCGGAGCGCGCCGAGGCGCTCCGCGAGCGGCTCACCAGACTGGGTGACGTCAATCCCGCAGCGGTCGAGGAGCTCGAAGAGCTTTGCGGCCGGAGGGAGTTTCTCGTCGGGCAGCGGAATGATCTCGAGAGTTCGCTCGAGGATCTGCGGCGCACGATCACCAAGCTGACGCGGACGTCGCGCGAGCGCTTTCAGACGACCTTCGAGGCTGCGAACGAGAAGCTGGCGGAGGTATTTCCGAAGCTGTTCGCGGGCGGCAAGGCACGGCTCGAACTCACCATCCCCGAGGAGTCGGGTGAGCCCGGAGTGGAGATCGTGGTGCAGCCGGGCGGCAAGAAGCTGCAATCGCTGACGCTCCTTTCGGGTGGCGAGAAGGCTCTGACTGCGGTTTCTCTGATCCTGTCGCTCTTTCTGATCCGCCCCACGCCCTTTTGCTTCTTGGACGAGGTCGACGCCCCGCTCGATGAGGCGAACATCGGACGCTTCAACCAGGTCGTTCGGGAAATGGCCACGTCGTCGCAATTCGTGCTCATCACGCACAACCGACGGACGATGGAAGGGGCGAATACGCTCTACGGCATCACCATGGAACAGGCGGGGGTGTCGAAAGTGGTGTCGGTGCGGTTGCGGGAAGCGGCCTGACTGAACGTTGCCGGGACACGGCATGGAATGGTTGTGGGTCGCGCTTCTCGCCGTCGTCCCTCTCGTCGGACTCGGCCTCGCACTGGGGTGGTCCCGCCGCCCACGGCGACCACGAGATGCGGCTCCCGGGGCACCGCCGGCGAAGCTCCGCAAGGGCCTGCTCGCCACGCGACGCCGGCTCGCGGATCAGCTGCAGGCGGCACTCGGCCAGACGTCGGGCGACGCGGTGCTGGCGGAGCTCGAGGACGCGCTGGTGACGGCGGACGTGGGAGTGCGCACGGCGGCGGAGCTCGTCGGGCGGGTGAGACGCCGTATCGGGCGGGATGCCGGCATGAGCGAGGTGGGCCCCGCGCTTCGCGAGGAGATCGCGACCATGCTCCGAACGGAGGTCGCTCCCGAGCCGTCGGCCAAGCCGTGGATCGTCCTGGTCACGGGCGTGAACGGCGTGGGCAAGACGAGCACCATCGGAAAGCTGGCCGCGCTGCATCGCGCTGCCGGCCGTCGCGTGTTGCTCGTCGCGGCCGACACGTTCCGCGCAGCCGCCATCGAGCAGCTCGCCGTTTGGGCGGAGCGGTCGGGTGCGGAGCTGATTCGTCAGGCGACAGGCGCGGACCCGTCGGCTGTCGTCTTCGATGGGCTGAAGGCGGCCCGGGCCCGC
>VBLA01000452.1 GCA_005879245.1 Deltaproteobacteria bacterium | reverse complement strand
CTCCACGAGCTGGATGAGCTCGTCGCGTGTGGTAAGCAAGTGCGGCGGGGCGGCCACGGTGGGGCCAGGTATCCTGCTCCCGCGGGCCCGTCCAGTGCTCGCGCGTTGCCGTTCGCGGGAACGGGCCCCGTGCTCGACTGGCCCGTTCCTCCTTGCTATCCGGATGGGATGGGAGAGACCGAACTCGGGGCGTTTCGGGACGAGCTCCGTGGCTGGCTCGAGCGCAACGTTCCGGACGACCTGCGGCCCGAGAACGCGGCGCGCCTGCCCGATGAGGAACGCCAGCGCCGGCTTCGCGCCTGGCAGCACCAGCTGGCCGACGCGCGCTGGGTCGGCATCACCTGGCCACGAGCGTACGGCGGGCGCGACGCGGGCATCCCGGAACAGATCGCCTACGTCGAGGAGATGAGCCGGGCGCGGGCGCCCGAGATCGTCGGGAACCTCGGCATCGGCATCGCGGGGCCGACGATCCTCGCCTACGGCACCGAGGCGCAGAAGCAGCGCTTCGCCCCGCGCATCCTGACCGCCGAGGACCTCTGGTGCTTCGGCTTCTCCGAGCCGGGGGCGGGCTCCGACCTCGCCTCGCTCCGCACCCAGGCGACGCTCAAGGGCGACGCCTTCGAGGTGACCGGCCAGAAGGCCTGGACGACGCTCGGGCATCACGCCGACTGGTGCATGCTCCTCTGCCGGACCGACCCCGAGACGCGGCGCGCGAAGGGCATCTCGTGCCTGCTGGTCGACATGCGGAGCCCGGGCGTCGCGGTGCGACCGCTCCGCCAGATGACGGGCGACGCCGAGTTCAACGAGATCTTCTTCGACGCCGTCAAGGTGCCGCGGGAGAATCTCCTCGGCGAGCTCCACGAGGGCTGGCAGCTCGCCGTCGCCGCGCTCCAGAACGAGCGCGGCATCCTCTACGTGGTCAGCATGCAGATCGTCCTCGCCGAGGCGCGTGATCGGCTCCTCGCCGTCGCACGGGAACGTGACGCCACCCGGGACCCGCGGCTCCGCCAGGCGCTCGCCGGCCTCTACCTCGGCACCGAGATCTTCCGTGTCACCTGCCAGCGGACGCTCGACCGGCTCCTCCGGATGGGGATGCCGGGTCCCGAGGCCTCGATCATCAAGCTCCACTGGACGGAGCTGACCCAGACGGTGCCGCAGCTCGGCATGCAGCTCCTCGGGCCCGCGGGCCTCCTCTACGACACCCCGCGCGGGCGCGACGGGGGCGGCAATCCGGCGCAGTGGCTCCAGCGCGGCTTCCTCGGCGCGCCGGCCGCGAGCATCGCGTCGGGCACGTCGGAGATCATGCGCGGGATCATCGCGATGCAGGTGCTCGGTCTGCCGCGCGGTGTGTAGCGACGGTTGTTCCGCGCACCAACGGTAGCGTGGTATCCCACAAACGCTGTGAAGGGAATGCGCGACACGAAGCTCGGTGGCACACGGCCACCAGTCTGCTCACCATGTGCGTCCCGCTATTCGATGAAGTAGTCGTGGGAGACCTTCTCTTCTTCCTCGTCGGGATCAGCTCCCGACGCTCGAGTCTACCGCCCACTTCTTGATGAGCTTGGCGTCGGGCTTGAGGACCCAGCCCGCCTTCACCGCGCGCTTCAACGCCTTGCTGTAGGCGGACGTGAACGCCTTGTGGGTCGGATAGAGCGACGCGAGCTTCGCGGCGTCGAACGGCGTGGTCGAGCCGAAGAGCTGGCAGATGATCGCTCCGGCCTGCTGGCCGGTGAAGGTGGCGACCGGCACGTCGACCTGCGGCGTGCGGATGCCGCCGAGCGCGTTGCCGTTCGCGTCCTTGTTGATGGCGACCGGCGGGCCCGCGCTGACGTCGAGCCGTGGCGCGGTCTTGGGCGCCTTCCCGGTCCGTACCCAGCGGATCAACGCGGAAAAGGCGGCGTTCAGGACGTAGTGCTGCGGGCCCGAGTTGACCGGCGTGTCGCAATGGATGATGCCCGGAACGGGATCCGTCGTGATGACGGGGCCCGCCACGTTCGGGTCGTTCCCCAGGTCCGAGTTGCCCACGGACAACGAGTAGGTGTCGGCGTGGGCGGTCCCGGCCACTTCCCAGAGCCGGAAGTTCTTCGCGTCGTCCTGCCGCGCCACGAAGTAGCCCAGCAGCGTCAGGTCGGTCTCGGTCTGGAACGTCAGCACGGGGACGTCGACGTCGCCGCGGATGGGCGTCGCCGCGGGCGTGCCGATGACCGTCTGCGGCGCCTCGGAGAGCGTGGCGCCGAAGGCGCCGCCACGGCTGTGCACGAGGAAGCCGTCATAGATCTGCGCGGTCGGATGGATGGCATTGATGTACGTGACCATGCGGAACGCCGATTGCGACTCGCCGATGGCGATGACGCGCTTCACCTTGAGCGCGCCGAGCGGACTCGGGCCCGAGGGCTGGCGGATCGCCTGGCCTGCCTGCGAGTAGATGTCGTACGAGAAGCTGTCGCCGGGATGCGCGAGGGTTCCATACCGCTCGGGACTGACGGTCTTGAGCGGCAGGCTGACGATGCCGACGAGCGCCGGACCCCCTTCGACCCCGACGATCTGCGCGGAGACGCCGACCCACGCGCAGCCTTCACGGATGAGCTCGACGTGGCCCGCCGACCAGTCGGGGGCGGCATCGAGTCCGGCGCTCACGTTCAGCCACTCGACGATGACCGTGCCGTTGAACTTCTTCGGGTTCGTCGGTCGATAGACGAGCAGGCGCGTCTTGAAGGCCGCCGTTGCGCCGTTCCGGGCTGCCGACCACATGCCGTCGGCGCCGAGCGGGGCCGTGTTCGTGTACGCGCTCGCCGTGCCGCTGATGAAGTACTCCGCTTCCTCGTAGCCGACCGGCGCGAGGTCGAATCCCGTCGACGCCACGAAGGGATTCCCAGGACCCGTGATGGGCCCCTCGATGGTCGGGCTCGGGATCTGGGCGCCGGCCGTGGAAGCCAGCGTGA
>VBLA01000451.1 GCA_005879245.1 Deltaproteobacteria bacterium | reverse complement strand
GGTGGAGGAGGCCGCGCGCCACCAGGCGGCGGAAGGGAACTGCTTCAACGGGCCGGGGCGCGTCTGGGTGGAGCTAGCGGAGCACCTGGTCGCGCTCACGCCCTGGGCGGCATGGGCCGCGTTCGCCAAGAACGGCTCCGACGTCTGCACCTGGGCGACCGAGGTCGCGCGCGCGGCGACCGGCCGGAAGAAGGTGCTGGTGGCCGCGGGCGCCTACCACGGCGCGCACGCCTGGTGCACCCCCGTGCCCGACGGCACGACGCCCGAGGATCGCGCCCACGTCGTCCCGTACCGCTACAACGACCTCGCGAGCGTCGACGCGGCGCTCGCGCGGCACGTGGGCGACGTCGCCGCGATCATGGTGAGCCCCTTCCGTCACGATGCCTTCCACGACCAGGAGATGCCCGCCCCGGGGTTCCTTGCCGGGCTCCGCGAGCGGTGCGACCGGCTGGCCGCGGTCCTCATCCTGGACGACGTGCGCGCCGGTTTCCGCCTCGACCTGCGCGGTTCCGGCGAGGCCGTCGGGGTGCGTCCCGATCTCTCCTGCTACTGCAAGGCGCTCGGCAACGGGCATCCGATCGCCGCCTGCGTCGGGTGCGAGCCGCTGCGTGACGCGGCGACGCGCGTCTTCTTCACCGGTTCGTACTGGACGAGCGCCGTGCCGATGGCGGCGGCGCTCGCCTGTCTGCGCGAGCTCGAGGCGTCGGACGGGATCCGGCACATGGCCGCAATCGGCACGAAGCTACGCGGCGGCTTGGAGCGGCAGGCCGCCGCGCACCGTCTCGAGGTGCGATCCAGCGGCCCCCCGGCCATTCCCTTCATGACCTTCGTCGCCGACCAGGGATCCTTCGAGCGGAGCCGCGCCTTCGCGGCGGCCTGCATCGCGCACGGGGTGTATCTCCACCCGCATCACAACTGGTTCCTGTCCACGGCGGTCGGCGAGGCGGAGGTCGCACGGATCCTCGATGCGACCGAGGAGGCGTTCCGCGAGGTGGCGCGGTGGCAGTGATTCGCGCCGCGAACTCAGCTCGGCGCCGGCGCTCGGCGCGACGCTCACCGCTTCTACCTGACGAACGGCATGGAGCAGAGCTCCCTCACATTTTCACGCGATCGTCTGACGATCGGGCGCTAGGCGGTCTCAGTGACGATCCGTAGGATGGTGACGCTCCGGTGTGCGTTGGTCTTGCCGCTCGCCGCGTCGGCCTGCTTCTCTGGACCGCTGCTGCCACGCCTTCCGGCAAAGGAGCTGGCGAGCATCGAGCGCCCGCTCGGAAGCCCGCAGGCGGTTCATCTTCAGTGCGTCCAAAGCGGGACGGAGTTCGAGCTGCGCTGCCAGCAGGCAGTCGCCGAGGTCGCCAAGCTTCTCGCCCTGTCGAGCTGGTTCACGACACTCGAAGCAAGTCCCGAGGATGCTTCGCTCGTCATAACCATCTACGCGCCCCTTCGTCGCCCCTACTGGTCGAAGCCCGCCCATAATCCCGGCTTCCTGTTACTTTCGCCGGTCGTTCCCTTCTGGTGGTCAGAGCCTTTCGGGTATCGCATGAGCGCCCGGTTGACCGCATCGGACGCGGCAGTCGACATCAACACCACCCGGGAAGGAACCAGCGTGATGTGGGGCGGGGCCTTCCTGCTGAATCTGAGCCCGAATCGCTCGTTCCTGCCGCACCCAGAGCGAGAGCTTCACCAGATCCTGGCACAGCTACTCCCGCTTGTGGGTGGTCCGAGGTGAGCCGTCGCGCAACAGGCGGCTGCCGCGGCCGCGGTCACCTATGAAGTTCGCCAAGCGTGACGGATACGCGGGCGGGGATGAGGACGGCGGCCGCTGAGCCGCCGATCCCATCGGAGGACGCAGCTCCGCCTGGCACCGCTAGTCGCCATCCTCTATAAGGGCGCCGGGCGCGGCTTTGCCGCACCCGGCGCGGGGTCCGGGGGTATCGGAGGAGCGCAGGCCGCGTAAGCGGCCGAGCACCGCACGGGCCCCCGGGATCAATAAATGTACGAGCGGTTCTTCGGACTCGTCGATGCGCCCTTCCGGCTGACGCCGGACCCTCGCTACTTCTTCCTCTCGACCCATCACGCCGACGCCCTCGCCCACCTCCGACTCGGCCTCACCGAGTCGAGCGGCTTCGTCTGCATCACCGGCGACGTCGGCACGGGGAAGACGACCTTGCTACGCGCGTACCTGGCCGACCTGGGGTCCGACGTCGCGACCGCCTACATCTTCAATCCGTCGCTCTCCCCGCTCGAGCTCCTGCAGACGATCAACCGCGAGCTCGGCCTCCCTGCAGCGAGCACGAGCCCGAAGGTCCTGGTCGACGAGCTGAACGACCACCTCCTCTCCCAGCGGGCGGCAGGCCGCCGCTCCGTCGTGGTCGTCGACGAGGCGCAGGCGCTCTCGATCGAGGCGCTGGAGCAGCTCCGTCTTCTCTCGAACCTCGAGACGGCGACCGAGAAGCTCCTCCGCATCGTCCTCGTCGGGCAGCCCCAGCTCAGTCCCCTCCTGCTGCATCCCGGGCTCGTCCAGCTGAACCAGCGAATCACGCTTCGCTGGCACATCGGGCCCCTCGGCTACGCCGAGACGGCGGCCTACGTACGACACCGGATCGCGATCGCGAGCCGCGGGCAGGTCCGGGACCTCTTCACGTGGCCGGCGGTACGACCACGTGAGCGCGCGCTCCGTCCTGCGCGCTTACCGGGAGATCGCCGCCCTCCCGCTCCCACCCCGGCGGACCGCGAGGCCCCGGGTGGCCGGAGTCATGCTCGCGGCCGGGGCGTGCGCGGGGCTGATCGCGCTCGGCGTCGCCCGCTTGATCTCGGGACCCGCCGGACGGGACGGCTGGGCCGGTGCAAAGGTCGAGGGCGAAGGCCCCGCGGGCGACGACACCGGCATCGTTGCCATGCTCATGACCGGCCCCGAGGCGGATCCCGACCCGGCAACGCCCATGACCACGGTCGATACACCGGTAGCCGAGCCCCCTCCTCCCGCGGCGCGCGGGCAGTCCGCCGAGATCGATCGTACGCTCGCGGCCATGAGCCGCGCGGCGAGTGCTCACGCCGCCGTCGACGCGGTGCTCGCCGCGTGGAATGCGCCTCCGCTCGCGCCCGACGAGGCGGCGGTCCCCGGGGATCTTCCGCGCATCGCCCGCCAGCGAAGCCTCGAGTACCTGCCGGTCATGGGGAACGCGAGCATGCTCCGGGTCCTCGATCTGCCCGCGGTGCTCGAGCTGCACGTCTCCGGCGCGGACGAGCCCCGCTACGCGGCGCTCACGGCGCTCGGCACGGGCCGACCGGTGCTGGTCGTGGCCGGTGCCCCGACCGAGGTCGATGCGGCGTTTCTCGATCGCCACTGGTTCGGGCAGGCGCACGTCTTCTGGCGCGACTTCGAGGCGCTGGGGCCGCAGAGCCTTCGGCCGTCCGCGCGCGGCGCCGCGGTGGCGCGGCTCCAGGCGCTCCTCCGCCGCGCGGGCGCCAACGACGTGGCCGAGAACGGCGCCTTCGACGCGGCGACGACGGCGGCCGTCCTCGACTTCCAGCGCGCGCGTCTCCTGTTCGCCGATGGGCGGGTCGGGCGGCTGACACGCATCGTTCTCTACGGAGCGGCCGGCGGCTACCCCCGGCCGACGCTCGTCACCGGCGGCGGGGGCACCTCGTGAGCTCGATCCTCGAGGCACTGAAGAAGGTCGAGGCGGTGGAGCGACGGCCGCTCGATCTGCCGGCGTCTCCGAGCCTGCCGCCCAGGGGCCGTCGTATCGGCAGCTTCCTCGCGATCGCCTTCGCGGCAGGCGTCGGCCTGGCGCTCTGGCTCCGCCCCGCACGCCACCCGCCGACCACGTTGCGAGGCCTGCGCCCCCTCGCGTCGTCGTCCCCCCTCCGCCGCCGCTGGCACCGCTGGCGCCACCGGTCGCCGCAGCCCTCACGCCGCCGGCGCCGGTCGCCGATGCCCCGAAGAACCCGCCCAACCCTCCGCCGCGCGCGGCGAGCCAGCCGCCGGCACCGGCTCCGCCGGCGGCAACGCATGCGTCTCCCGACGAGACCGTTCTCTCCCGCCCGCCCGCCGGGGTGCCGCGGGTGCAGCTGAGCTTCCTCGTCTACTCCCAGACGCGCGAGCGGCGGAGCGTCGTCCTCGCCATCGACGGCGGGAGCCTCGTCACGCTCCACGAGGGAGAGACGGCGGGGGGTCTCGAGGTGGCGCGCATCCTGCCCGACCGCGTGCACCTCCGCATGGGAGGCCAGGTCTTCGCCGTGCGCCCGCGCGACTGAGCGCGCTCCGGCTCAGGTCTTCCAGGCGATCTGCTGGATCTCGGTGTACTCCTCCATCCCGAACTTTCCGCCCTCGCGCCCGATACCGCTCTCCTTGAAGCCGCCGAACGGCGCGTCGAGGAAGTTGATGCCGTTGTTGATCCACACCACTCCCGTGCGGATGCGCTTCGCCATCGCGAGAGCACGCACCGTGTCCCGGCAGTGGATGGAGCCGCCGAGCCCGTAGGTCGAGTCGTTGGCGATGCGGATCGCCTCCTCCTCGTCCCGGAAGGGGATCACCGCGACGACGGGGCCGAAGATCTCCTCGCGCGCGATCCGGATGCTGTTCGACACGTTGCAGAAGATCGTCGGCTCGAGGAAGTAGCCGCGCTTCAGGTCCTTCGGCCGGCCGCCGCCGGTGGCGAGCGTCGCGCCCTCTTGCTTGCCCGAGGCGATGTACTCCTCGATCTTCGTCCGCCGTTCCTCACGGATCACGGGACCGAGGAAGCTCCGACATCGCGCAGCCCTGGCCGGAGTGGAAGAAGGAGGGCGACGCCGCCTGGGGCGCGAGCATGTCGAGATTGTCGGTGTCGAGGTGGATCGCGACCGACTTGCCGCCCAGTTCGAGGTGAACGCGGGCCATGGTGCGCGCCGCCGCCTCGAGGATCTTCTTCCCCGTCTCGACACTGCCCGTGAAGCTGATCTTGTCGATCCGCGGGTCGGAAACCAGCGTCTCAGCGATCGCGTTCGACTGCCCGGTGACCCAGTTGACGACGCCCGGCGGGAGGTCGGCCTCGGCGACGATCTCGGCGAGGAAGAGGTTGATGAGCGGCCCGTACGGCGAGGGCTTGAAGACCATCGTGCAGCCGGTGGCGAGCGCCGGGCCGAGCTTCTGCGCGGTGACGAAGACGGGGAAGTTCCAGGTCGGGATGAGGCCGCAGACGCCGGCCGGATGGCGGTAGACGATGGTGGAATTCACCTGTGTGCCGAGCGGGCTCTCGCTGACGCGCGTCGGGAGCTGCTCCTCGAACTCGAAGCCGAGCGCGAGCTCGGCATAGTGGCGCATCATCCGGATCGGTGCCTCGACCTGGATGTCGTGCGTCAGGTAGGTCGCGCCCGCCTCGGCGATGAGGAGCTGCCGCATCTCCTCCTTCCGCCGCTCCATCCCGTCGGCGATCGCGTTGAGCGCCCGCGCCCGGTCCTGCCGCGTGCTCCGCGGCCAGGGTCCCTCGTCGAAGGCGCGCCGCGCCGCGGCGATCGCCCGGCGCATGTCGTCGGCGGTGGCGTCGGGGGCCGTGCCGATGATCTCCTCGGTGGCCGGGTTCGGGATCGCATAGGTCCTGCCGTCTGCTGCTTCGACCCACTGACCGTCGATCATCATCCGCCGGCTGGCAGCGAGCACACGCGCCTGCTCCATCGGGACCCTCCTTCTCGGCTGCACTCTATCGGCTGCACTCTATAGGTCGGTACCGTTGACGTTGTCGACCACCGATCGGGTGGTGGGTCGGGTTGCCGTTCGTGCTTGCGCGCGGGGAGCGGGGGCGCCG
>VBLA01000450.1 GCA_005879245.1 Deltaproteobacteria bacterium | reverse complement strand
ACCACGGTCACGCCGAACGTCGCGGGCCCGTCCGCGGGGAGCGTCGCCAGCAACGTGAGGTCGGGCGCATTCGTCGGCGTGAGCTTCGGATCGTCGCCGACGTCGGCGGTGTTCTGCGCATCGAAGAAGCGGCGGGGCCAGCTGTCCACCGCGGGCGCCAGCGTCGTCGTCGTGACCGTGCTGATGGTGGTGGTGGTCGTCGGCGGCGGAGTGGTCGTGGTGGTCACGCCGGCTTGCCCCTCTGCTACCACGAAGCCTGGATCGGCAACCGACCAGATGTCGCCCTGATCCGCATTGGTCTGGACACCGATCCCATTGACGACGTTGCCCGCGAGATAGAACGTCACCGGCCCGGCGCCGGGATTCGGCGCGACCCAGTCGATGTCCCAGGAGCTGCCGAGCCCCGTGGGACCGACGAATCCGACCGACTTGGGCGCCGAATGCGTCGCCTGTCCGTCGAGCCCGCTCACCCACGCGCTCGAGTCGAGGGCTTGAAGCCTACCGGCGGTGGCCTCGAGGTCGAATCCCGCGAAGCGCGGCGCGGGAAGCGCGATCCCGCGCACCCAGGCCTGCAGGTGATAGGTGGCGCTCGGGACGTAGGCATCCGGCAGCCCCACCACCGAAACCTCGGTCGTCGTGTTCGAGGTCGTTCCGGCGATGCCGTGGCACGAGCAGCCCTGGGCGGGCCGGGCGACGCCCGTGATACCGGTCGAGTACGCCGAGACGAGCGGCGCCAGCAGAAGGCCCGCGGCCACGAAGCCGAGGAACAACGAAGTCGTCCGTCTCATGACTCGCTCCTCAACCCGGTCTCACCAGGAGAGCCCCACCAGGCTGCACCGCCCGTCGTCCACGCCGTCACCGTAGACGAGGTTGGCAGGCCGGCAGCGCTGAGTCCCGGGGACGGCGGCGCAATCGTTGGTGCTGTTGGGGGACTCGCTCGAGCTGGCGCAGAACGTCGCCGGGCCGCCGCCCGCGAGCCCCGACAGGCCGGGGGGAACGTTGGCGGTCTCCTCGCACCCCCACTTGAGCGGCGAGCTCAAGTCGACGGGCCCGGTCAGATCGTTCAGCATCCAGTTGGAGCCATTCGAGCCCACCGACGCCACGCCATTCGGAACCCATCCGTTGGCGTGGACGCAGCCGTAGGCGATCGGGCCGCCGGCAACGGTCGTGTAACCCTGGGCGACGGTCGGGCCGTCGGCGAGCGTCTGTCCTTCGGCATCGACGAGTTCGGTCTCGAGCGCCCTCGGGTCGGCCCAGATGCCGACCTTCGCGCTGCCTGCCAGCGCGGTCGGTAGCCACACGCCAGCGGTCGCGCCGTAGCTTTGCGGCGGCACGACGAGCGCCTGGCTGCCCGCGTCGTCGCGTAGCGGCTGCGCCTGGTTCGCCACCGCCGAGGCCAGATGCACATTCACGTACACCGAACCCGTGGTGGTGTTCGTATAGGGAGCCGGGCCTACCCAGTAGTCGTTTCGGATCCACTGCTGGATCTCGAGCTGTTGGTTCGGCAGGACCGGCACGCCCGCAGCCACGTCGCCGAGCGTCAGGGAGAGGCTCGCGCCGCGCGCCACGGCGATCGGCGCCGATTCCCCCGCGTGCGCAACCGTCACGTACTCGGTTCCGGCCGAAGCCGTGATGTCAATCCCGGTGATGAAGCACTGCTGCTGGGTGTTGTCGCAGGTGGGCGCGGTTCCAACCGGGAGCGTCGTCACCTGCTTCCCGCCTCGAGCCGGGCGATCGACCGTGAAGGGCGTGCCCACGAGCTGGACGCCGTCGGAAGGCGGCGCCGGGGGGCTCGGAGCGGGCTGGTTCAGGTCACAGACGACCAGCGCGGGGTCGGGCGAGGGATCTCCATCCACGGCTCCGCATTCGGGCGCGCCCGCCAGGATCCATGCCTTGATCTTCTCGACCCCGCCCGGGCACTGATAGACGTAGCCGGTGCTCAGGTTCGGCATCGGGTTGCCTTCGCCGAACTTGACATCGCCCATCAGCTTGTCGACCACGTAGCTGTTCCAGGCCCGCGAGGGATCGACGCGCAGCTTGCCGACGCCGGACGCTGCCGTGTTGACCGGAGCCCGGTCGACCAGAGCAGCGTACCAGCCGTCCTCCGTATTGATGCTGACGACCATGCCACCGTTGCCGCTGCCTCCATGACAGCCCGTGAAGCAGGACAGCTCGAGAATGTTCGAGGAGATTCCCTGCCAGGCCGACGCCGAAGAGCAGCCGTGGGCACGCGCCTCGGAATGAAGACAGAGGAGAGCCAGCG
>VBLA01000094.1 GCA_005879245.1 Deltaproteobacteria bacterium | reverse complement strand
CTCGGCTACGTCGAGAAGCTGGCCGACGAAATGACGGATGAGCTCAAGGAGGAAGTGGCTTCAGCGAGACGGCTGGCTGGGATGAGCCACCGATCGGTGACCGTCGCGCTTACAGCCAAGGGAATCGCGTTCGGGACTGTTCGAATCGAGGCAGACGGCCAGCACGTAGACTATAGCGGCTTGCAGGGGGTGGATGGGGACCTTGTCGTGAAGCCCTTTGGATGGAAAGGACACACGAGCACCATCCGCCGTTTTGTGGACGATGCACTGCGGACTCATCTCGGTATCCAGACGGACGCCGCGGTCGCGCGCAACTGCCAGGATCCCGATCCGGAGGTGATGGGAAGTGGGCCCGATTGCAAGGATCCGGACGGGGATGGCGTGACGTCGGAGTTTACGGAGGGACAGCTTACAGCCTTGGCGGTGTACGTAGCACTCACGCAGGTTCCCGTGCGTGTGGAACCTGTGGATCCGGTCGCGCTCCAGCGCGCGACGGCGGGGGAAGCGTTGTTTTCCGGGCTGGGATGTACTCTATGTCACGTGCAACAGCTCCCCCTCGAGAATCCGGTGCACGTTGAAGCTCCCGACGTGGCCGCAGGCCCCCCCCTCGTATTCGATCTGACTGCGGAGGGTCGCGAGCCTCGCTTGCACCGTCGGCCAGACGGTCGATTGACCGTCGAGCTGTTGTCGGATCTCAAGCGTCATGACATGGGTCCAGGGCTCGCGGATCCGCGCCCGGCGTTGTCGGCTCCGCAGGTCCCGCGAGAGGTGTGGTTGACGCCACCCCTGTGGGGCGTGGGAGCGACTGCTCCGTACTTGCACGATGGGCGCGCTCCGTCTTTGCGTGACGCCATCCTTGCCCACGGCGGCGAAGCAACTCCAGCACAGGCGAATTTCGCGCGTTTGACACCCGACGAGCAGGAGAAGGTCGTCGACTTCCTACGAACTCTCGGGCGTGATCCGGCTCGCCGCGGGAGCGAGGGGTAGGTCCGCGGCTACGCCGAGCGAGCTGCGGACACTCGACCGCTGCCCGCAGGCCGGGAGAACGCGCGCTCGGCCATGTCCTGGAGCCGCCGGATGAGGGTGTCCCGGTCCTCCTTCATGCCGCCGGCGACCCAGTCGGAGAGGAGCACCTGGTCCATGACGCTGAACATCTTCGAGAGGTAGAGGGGATCCTCGTCGACGAAGATGCCCTTGGCGATGCCGCGACGGAAGATGTCGGCCTGGAGCGCCAGGACGTGACACCACTGCGCCGCCCGGCTGTCGGTTCCCGAGGGACGCGCGGCCCACGAGGTGCCGAGGCGCAGGTGCATGCGGAGCCAGTTGGGGTGCGCCAGGAAGTAGTCGATGTACCCCTCGATCAGGGCGGACAACGCCTCCCGCGGGCCCGCCTTTGTGCGCGCCACGTCCTCGGCGAGCGCCAGGAGCTCGCGTCCGCGCTCTTCCAGGCTCGCCCGGAAGATGTCGGTCTTGCTCGGGAAGACGGCGTAGATCGTCCCCATCGAGAGCCCGGCGAGCTTGGAGATGTGCTGGACCTTCGCCGCCTCGAAGCCGTGCTCGGCGAAGATCCGCTCGGCGGCCTCGAGGATGTGCTGCCGGTAGACGTCGTTCCGGGCGCGGCGGGCCTCTTCTCTCGGCTGACGTCGCACCGGGGCCTTCTACCATCCGGCCATAGGGTTGACAACTCGTAATTCCGAATAGTAGTTCGGGCTCCCGAACACGGAGTCTGACGGGTGCCGGGAGACGGGCGAATGGCCTTCGATACGATCATCAAAGGTGGCCGGGTGGTCGACGGATCGGGCCTGCCGATGCGGGTCGCCGACGTCGGCATCAAGGCGGGCATGATCACCGACGTCGGGCGCCTGGCGGGCACGCGGCGGACGATCGCCGCCGACGGGCTCGTCGTGATGCCCGGCATCATCGACGTGCACACGCACTACGACCCGCAGCTCACCTTCGAGCCGCTCGGGACCTCCTCCTGCTACCACGGCGTCACGTCGGTGGTGGCGGGCAACTGCGGCTACTCGATCGCCCCGTGCCGGCCGGCCGATCGCGCCTGGTTGACCGAGTTCTTCGCCAAGGTCGAGGGCATGTCGCCGAGTGTGCTCCGGAGCGGGCTCCCCTGGGACTGGGAGACCTTCCCGTCCCTCCTCGAGGTCCTCGACCGCCGTCTCGGTATCAACGCGGCGATCTACATCGGGCACTCGGCGCTCCGCCGCTACGTCATGGGGGACGCCGCGTCGGAGCGCGACGCGACTCCCGAGGAGCGCGCCCGGATGGCCGACCACGTGCGCGAGGCGATGCGGGCGGGCGCGGCCGGCTTCTCGTCCTCGCAGGCACCCACGCACGTCGACCAGGCGAACCGTCCCGTGCCGTCGCGGTGCGCGAGCTTCGAGGAGGTGGCCGAGCTGGCCACCGCGGCTGGGGAGGGCGGTGCCGGGAGCATCGCCTATCTCGCAGCCAGCGCCGTTCAGGGCTACGACGCCCGCGATCGCGAGCGCCTGATCGAGCTCGCCCACCGTTCGGGGCTCCCGGTGGTCGTCCAGGGGATGGGCTACCGTCCCGGGGCGCGCGAGCGATGGGACGACCAGACCCGCTTCCTCGCCAGCGCCCGCGAGCGCGGCGCAGCCATCTTCTCGATGCTTCGCACGCAGCCCTTCATGCGTCCCTTCAACTGGCGACGCGGCACATCGCTCTTCGACGGCGTCTTCCACTGGCGCGACCTCGGCGCGCTACCGCCCGCCGAACGGGTCGCGCGCCTCCGCGACGCGAGCGTCCGGGTGCAGCTCCGCTCGGGCCTCGACCATCCCAACACCGACGGGTCAAGGGGATCGACCCTCCCACCCCCGAGCATGTCGGCGGTCTTCGTCGACCGCTCGGTCGCCGATCCGGGCGCGGTCGGGAAGAGTCTCGCCACGCTCGCCCGCGAGCGCGGGGTTCATCCCTCCGACGTCATGTGCGAGCTCGCCGCCGCGGACGACCTCGAGACCCAGTTCGTCTGGAACAGTGAGAGCCCGGCGGGGGCTGAGGCGAACGCCGAGGCGCAGCGGAACCCGCACATGATCGTCGGCACCGGGGACGGCGGCGCACACGCCGACCGGGACGACGGCGCGGAGTGGTCGACGTATTACCTCCGCACCTGGCTGCTCGAGCGGAAGCTCCTCTCGCTCGAGGAGGGCGTTCGCCGGATCACGCACCTGCCCGCCATGGTGACGGGCCTCAAGGGTCGTGGCCTGATCGCCCGGGGCTTCCACGCCGATCTCATGCTGTTCGATCCCGTCCGCATCGCGCTCGGCAAGAAGCAGCTCGTGCGCGACATGCCGGGCGGCGAGGAGCGCTGGCAGGTCCTGCCCGAAGGCATCGTCCGCGTGATCGTGAACGGTGAGACGATCGTCGAGGACGGCGCGCTCACCGGGGCGCGACCCGGACGCGTGCTCCGCGTCGGCAACCCGGGAGCATGAAGGCGGCGGTCTTCCACGGCGGAAGCCGGCCCGTGTCGATCGTCGACGTCGGGCTGCGCGAGCCCGGACCCGGCGAGGTGCGGGTGGCCATCCGCGCGGCGGGCCTCTGCCACTCGGATCTTTCCGTGATCGACGGCACGATCCCGTATCCCACCCCCGTGGTGCTCGGCCACGAGGGGGCGGGAGTGGTCGAGGCCGTCGGCCCCGGCGTGCAGAGCGTCAAAGAGGGCGACGCGGTCGTTCTCTCGACGCTCGCTCACTGCGGGCGCTGCGCGGCGTGCGAGGTGGGACGGCCCACCGAGTGTCGGAACGCCCCCAACCCGAAGGACACGCAGCCCTTCGTGCTCGACGGCCGGCCGGCCTACCAGTTCGCGAACGTCTCGGCCTTCACGGAGCGTACGGTCGTGCGCGAGCAGAGCGCCATCCCGATCGACCCGCGCGTGCCCTTCGAGTGCGCGGCGCTCATCGGCTGCGGGATCATGACCGGCGTGGGCGCGGTGCTGAACCGGGCCCGGGTCGAGGTCGGGGCGTCCATGGCGGTCTTCGGTCTCGGCGGCATCGGGCTCAGCTGCGTGCAGGGCGGGGTCCTCGCCGGCGCGGCGAAGATCATCGCCGTCGACGTGGTGCCCGCGAAGCTGGCACTCGCGAGCCGTCTCGGCGCCACGCACACGATCGACGCGTCGCGCGACGAACCGGTCGGCGCCGTGCGGGATCTCACGCAGGGCGGCGCGGACTACACCTTCGAGGCGGTCGGCAACCTCGCCGTGATCCGCCAGGCGCTCGAGGCACTCGGACCCGGCGGCGCGCTCACCATCGTCGGTGTCCCGAAGCTCGGGTCGAGTGCCGAGTTCGTCGTGCAGGCGCTCTACCAGAACAAGGCGATCCTCGGCTGCCGCTACGGGACGGCCCGGCCGCGGCGCGACTTCCCCATGCTGGCCGACCTCTACCTCGGAGGACGGCTCAAGATCGACGAGCTCATCACACGCCGCTACCCGCTCGACGAGTTTGCCGGCGCGGTCGCGGATCTGCAGCGCGGCGAGCTGGCCCGCGGCGTGTTCCTGCTCAGCTGACGATGGACGCGCGTTTCACCGATCGGGTCGTGTTCGTGACCGGGGGTGGGTCGGGCATCGGCCGTGCGACGGCGCAGCGCTTCGCGGCGGAGGGAGCGAAGGTCTTCGTCGTCGACGTGAACCGTGAGGGCATCGGTGAGACGCTCGCCCTTCTCCGCCAGGCGGGGGGGACCGCCGCGGGCGATGCGTGCGACGTCAGGAGCGCCGAGGCCGTGCGGGCGGCGGTGGCCGAGACCGTGGCGACCTTCGGCGGGCTCGACGTCCTGGTCAACGCCGCCGGCATCGGCGGGTTCGCGCGCTTCGAGGAGATCACGGCCGCCGACTACGCCCGCACGATGGGCGTGAACGTGGGCGGGGCCTTCCACACCATGCAGGCGGCGATGACCCATCTGCTCGCCCGCCCGGGCGGCAACATCGTAAACATCGCCTCCACCGCGGCGATGCGGGGTACGGCCTACGCGGCGGTGTACAGCGCCTCGAAGGCCGCGATCGTCAACCTCACTCGCTCGGTGGCGCTCGAGTTCGCGTCGCGCGGGCTCCGTGCCAACTGCATCGCGCCGGGCGGAGTGCGCACGCCGATCCTCCGAAACTTCATGCCGCGGGGGGACTTCGAGCAATTGCTGATCGACTACACGCGTCCGCCGGTCCCCGGTGCGTTCGCCGAGCCGGGGGACATCGGAGCGGCGATCGCCTTCCTTGCCTCCGACGACGCGCGCGTCATCAACGGTGCCGTGCTGCTCGCGGACATGGGGACGCTCGCCTAGGATGCTGAAGAACGGCATCCGTGACGTTCGTGGACGGGGAGCGGGGCGCGGGGCACTCCCGCTCGCCTTCGGTTCGGTCGCGTGGTACGGCGCGGGTCGGTTCGAACGTCGCGTACGCGACCTCACAGGCGGCGCGCGGGGGTGCCCCGTGCCCCGCTCCCCGTATGCGACGGCGGTCCGTTCTTCGGCCCCCTGCTAGAGTACCCCATGCCCCAGCGTGTCCCCGAGTTCCAGTTCAGCGACGATGCGCTCGTGCTGCGGCAGCTCCTCTACGAGCACTGGTGCGCGCATGGGCGCGGTCCCACCTTGCGGATTATCCACGAGGCGACGGGGCTCTCGCGCGAGCGGATCGCCGACGCCTACCGCCAGCTCGACCTCGGCCTCACCTGCACGATCGATCCGACCACCCAGAACTGCAACCTCCTGAAGCTCCAGCCGTTCGCGAGCTTTCCGAGCCAGGTCGAGGTGCACCTCGAGGGCCGCTTCCACTCCTACGCGGGCTGCGCCATGGAGGCCATCGCGCTCTCGAAGATGCCGCCCTTCGCCGGGAAGGAGGTGCGGCTCGAGTCGTTCTGCGCGTGCTGCCTCGCGCCCGTGACGATCGTGACCCGCGACGGCGACCTTCTCTCGCAGGCGCCCGCCACGGTGCTGATCCATGTGAGCTCGAGCCCGCGCGACTGGAACACGACGAACATCATCTGCATGTGCGACACCATGAACTACGCCCAGGACGCGGAGCACGCGCTCGCCTACGAGCGACATATCTGTCGCCGCGGTGTCCTCTTCACGCTCGAGCAGGCGCGGCGCTTCGTGGCGAGCACGGCGACGAGTCGCATGTGGAACTACGCCTGGCCTCCGGTCACGTTCCACCCCGAGCGCGTCATCGCCGGCATCAAGGCGCTGGGAGTCGACGTGAGCAACTGGGGGGCGTGAGTGCGTGCTCGGTAACGGGCCGATCCACGCCATTCTCCTCGACGTCGGTAATACGCTCCTGCACCTGGATTGCGACCGCATCGTCCTGCTGCTCGCGGCCTACGGATACCGGACGACGCCGCACGCCATCCGAGTGGCCGAGTACGCCGCCAAGGCGGCGATCGACCGCGCGCTGGCGTCCGCTGCTCGCAGCCACGGTCTGGCACTGCCGGAACCCGCGCTGCGGACGTCCTATTTCGAGACTGTCCTCGCCGGCCTCGGTCTCCTGCCCGGCGAGACGGGGCCCATGCTCGAGGCACTGGCCGCGGACAACCGGGCGAGCTGTCTCTGGTCCCTGCCCGAGCCGGACGCGGCGACGGTGCGCGGCGCGCCGGGGTCGAGCCCGTCTTGATGGATCCGCTCGGGTGCTATCCGGGGAGCGTCGAGTGTCCGCGCATCCAGCGGCTGGCCGATCTGCTCGATCTCGTTCCCGCGCGCGCGCAGCCCGCCCCCTGAATCAATCGGGCGGGGGCGTGAGCGGGGCGTCGGCAGCGCGGGCGCCGAGGGTGTGCCACGCGATCGCGCCGAGCACGACCGCAGCCCCGAGCGCGGCCGGCGGCGCGGGGCGCTCGCCCAGGACGAGAAAGACCCAGATGGGGTTCGCGATCGGCTCGACCATCCCGACGAGCGACGCCTGGACGGCGGTGACGGTCTTCAATCCGCGGAGGAAGAGCGCGTACGCCCCCGCGATCTGGAAGATGCCGAGGAAGAGGAGCACCGCCACCGATCGCCACGCGGGCAGCGGCGATTGCGCCACGACGGGAAGGAGCGCGAGGGCCGCGAGGACGCTGCCCCAGATCGTCGCCGCCTCGGCGGGGGCCCCACGTTGATGGCGGAGCGACATCACGAGAATGGCGAAGAAGAGTCCGGAGACAAGCGCGACGCCGTCGCCCATCCGGGCGTGGGTGTCGAAGCGCCCCGCGAAGAAGAGGGCCATGCCGCCCAGCGCGAGCCCGATCGCGATCACGTCGCGGGTGCGCAGGGGTTCGTGGAGCAGGCGCGGGGAGAAGAGCAGGATCCAAACGACCCCGCTGTACTGCAGGAAGATGGCGTTTGCCGCGGTCGTCCACTTGGTGGCGATGACGAAGGTCGTGAGGCAGGCCGCGTAGCTCACGACCGCGAGGGCGAAGGCCGGCGTGAGGCGAGGGTAGCGCGGGCGGAAGAGGGCGAAGAGCGCCACCGCGGCGACGCCCGACCGGTAGCAGGCGACGGTGAGCGCCGGCTCGCTGATCACCTTGATGCCGAGGCCGCCGGAGGACCAGAGCAGCGCCGCGCCGGCCACGAGGAACGCCCCGCGGCGCTCGGCGGTGGTCACGCCGGGGCAGCGCGGCCCGCGTAGTCCAGCGCCCAGACGTAGTCGGGTTTGCCGCTCGGGCTCCGGACGATCTCGGGCACGACGAGGACCGCCTTCGGGAGCTTGTAGTCGGCGAGCTGGGCGGCGCAGTGGACGCGAAGCTCGGCGAGCGTCGGGGACGGGCTCCCGGGCTTGGTCGACACGAGGGCGGTCACCTGCTGGCCCCAGCGCTCGCTCCGCACCCCGACCACCAGCGCGTCGTACACCGCCGGATGGCTCTTCACGATCCGCTCGACCTCCTCCGCGAAGACCTTCTCGCCCCCCGTGTTGATGCAGACTGCCTCGCGGCCGAGGAAGAGGACGCGGCCGTCGGCGGTGTACCGCCCGCGGTCACCGCCCACGCAGTAGCGAACGCCGTCGATCACGGGAAAGGTCTGCCGCGTGCGCTCCGGGTCGCCGAGGTAGCCGAGCGGGAGGTGGCCGCGCGTGGCGATCCAGCCGAGCTCGTCGGTTCCGGGCGAGAGGACGCCGCTCCGATCGCCGCGGAGCAGGACCGTGTTCTCCCGGAGCTGGTAGGCGGGCACCCCGGGCTGCCCCGAGTCGGTGTCGTAGCTCATCGCCTGGAGACCCATCTCCGAGCCGCCGATGCTCTCCAGGGAGAGCGTGCCCTCCGGCAAGAGGGCCATGAGCTCCTGCTTGACGGCGGGCGAGAGGACGGCGGCCGTGCTCCCCACCACGCGGACCGACGAGACGTCGTGGCGGCCCGCGCGGAGGGCCGCGATCAGTGGCCGGGCGAAGGCATCGCCGATGATCATCATCTGATCGACCTGGTGCCGCTCGACGGTGTGCCACGCGCCCTCCGCGTCGAGACGGCGGCCCTCGTCGGGGAAGACGAGCGTTCCGCCGCGGTGGAAGCTGTTGAAGGAGAGCCACTGCCCGGCGCCGTGCATGAACGGGAGCAGCAGGATGGCGCGTCCGCCGATGCCGAGGGCGACGTGGCTCCGGAGCTTCTCCTCGCTGTCGAGCCGCTCGAAGCCGGGGACGTGGCCCCCGAGGCCGTTGAAGAAGACGTCCTCCTGGCGCCAGAGCACCCCCTTCGGGATGCCCGTCGTGCCGCCCGTGTAGAGGATGTAGAGGTCGTCGGGCGAATAGGGCAGGTCGAGGGGATCCGTCGGCTGGCGTGCCCGGAGCTCTTCGTAGTCGAGCGCTCCGGGAAGGAGCGGCGTGTCCGAGTCGTCGCGCATCTGGATCAAGTGCCGGAGCGTCGGCAGGGCGGCGCGCACCTCGGCGACGAGCGGCGCGAAGGCGGCATGGTAGACGAGCGCCCGCGCACCGGAGTTGGCGAGCACGTAGCTGAGCTCGTCCGCCTTGTAGCGGTAATTGACGTTCACCATGACGGCGCGCGCGTGGTACGAGCCGTACATCACCTCGAGCCACTCGGGGCAGTTGTACATGCAGACCGCGACGTGGTCCTGCCCCGACTCCCAGGGATCGACTCGGCCGCGCTCGGTGTGGCACCCGAGACCGAGCGTCCGGAGCGCGTGGCCGACCTGCCGGCAGCGGCGGAGGAACGCGGCATAGCTGAGCACGCCCTCCCGCCAGATGATCGCCTCGCGGTCCGGGATGAGCCTGGTGATCAGCTCCTGGATGACCGCCAGGTGAACGAGCATCGTCGTCAGTAGGGCTCGCCGCTGGTGTGCCGGAAGACGCCGTCCCGTCGGGACAGGAAGAGATCCACGTCGGGATAGCGGACCTCGTCGTCCAGAGTGCGATCGCCCACCTCGAGGTAGAGGGCCGGCCGATCGGTGCGATTGATCAGATGGTGCCCGTCCGCGACCCCCGCGGGGAAGCCGGCCGTCATGCCGGCGCGGAGCGCCTGCTCCCCCCCGTTCGTGACGAGCGTGACCTCTCCCTCGAGGACATAGACGAACTCGTCTTCCTGCGAGTGCCAGTGCCGGAGCGCAGAACAACCGCCGGGCTCCAGGCGCGTCAGGTTGACACCGAAGTGGGTGAGGCCGAGCGCGCTGCCAATCGGCCGTTTGGAACGAGTCCCGAGGCGGGCGCGGAAGAGTTCGGGATACGCCGAGCCGAGCCACTCGGGCACGGTGGTGGGATCGAGCGCGGGAAGCGATGGCATGGAGACGCTCCTCGGCCTAGCGGCCCTTGAAGACCGGCTTCCGCTTCTCCTTGAACGCCCGGGTTCCTTCCTTGGCGTCCTCCGACCCCGAGACCGGGATGCTGATCTCCATCTCCTTCTCGAGCGCCTCGGCGGTCGGCCGGCCGAGGCCGGCCAGCACCGAGCGCTTCACGGCCTGCACCGCGAGGGGACCATTGCCACAGATGACCTCGGCGCAGCGCCGCGCTTCATCGAGGACCATTGCCGCGGGCATGATTCTATTGATGAGGCCGATGCGGAGCGCGTCCGCGGCGGAGAACTGCTCACCCATGAGCAGGATCTCCATCGCGTTGCAAAAGGCGATCTGTCGCGGGAGGCGGGCCGTGGAGCCGCCCATGGGGAAGAGGCTCCACTTCACCTCGGCGATGGCGAAGCGCGCGTCCTCGGCCGCGATCCGGATGTCGGTGGCCTGCAGGATCTCGGTGCCGCCGGCGACGCAGAAGCCGCCGGTCTCCGGCGGGCGCAGCCGCTGCATCATGCAGACCAGGCGATCGAGGTCGGCGCCGGCCGAGAACGCTTCCTCGCCCGCGCCGGTGAGGATGGCCACCCGCACCGCCGGATCGTCCTGCACGTCCTGCCACGCGTCGGCGAGCCGGCAGAGCATCTCGGCGTTGAGGGCGTTCCGCACCGCCGGCCGGTTCATGGTGAGGGTGGCGACGCCACCCGATTTCTCGTAGAGGAGGGCCGGTTCGGAGCTCATCGTGAAGCGCTGCGCGCGCGTGGAGCGCAGCATTGGCGCTGCGTAGTGGAACAGACGTTCGCATGTCAAGCAGGTACGGGAAGGGGCAGCCGCGATGATTGATCTCTACACCGCGCCGACGCCGAACGGCTGGAAGGCTTCGATCACGCTCGAGGAGCTCGGCATCCCCTACGAGGTGCACGTCGTGAACCTGCTCGGCGGCGATCAGAAGAAGCCCGACTATCTCAGGCTCAACCCGAACGGCCGCATCCCGACCATCGTCGACCGCGGCGAGGGCGGCTTCGCCGTCTTCGAGTCGGGCGCGATCATGATCTACCTCGCCGAGATGGCGGGCCGCCTCCTCCCGACCGACCGCAAGGGGCGGTCACTCGTCATCCAGTGGCTCATGTTTCAGATGGGCGGCATCGGCCCGATGATGGGCCAGGCGAACGTCTTCTACCGCTACTTCCCGGAGAAGATTCAGCCGGCGATCGACCGCTATCAGAACGAGTGCCGCCGCCTCTTCGAGGTCCTCGACCGGCGGCTCGGCGAGAGCGAGTGGCTCGCCGACGACTACTCGGTCGCCGACATCGCCAACTGGACGTGGGTGCGGACCTACAAGTGGTCGGGCGTCGACGTCACCGGGCTCGACCACCTGCAGCGATGGATGGACGCGATGGCGGCGCGCCCGGCGTGTCAGCGCGGCGTCAAGGTGCCGTTCGAGATCCCGGCGCTCGCCGACGACGACGGCGACACGTCGGCGGCGGAGGAGTTCGCGAAAGGCGCGCGCACGCTGCTGCAGCGGTGAACCGGACGACCATGGCCGACACCTATCGCATCTATGGATCCGAGCTCTCGCCCTACTCCGTCAAAGTCCGCTCCTACTTTCGCTACAAACGGATCCCGCACGAGTGGCTGCTCCGTAGCGCCGCGACCGAGGAGGAGTTCCAGCGCCACGCGAA
>VBLA01000449.1 GCA_005879245.1 Deltaproteobacteria bacterium | reverse complement strand
GAGCAGCCCCGGCCCGTCGCTTCCGAGGATGTCCGCCGCGGCTCGGCCGAAGCGCGGGTTCGGCGCGAGAAGGAAGCTGACGGCGTTCTCCGGCCAGACGACCAGGTCGGGATGCGACGGGACGACGCTACGGGTCGCGTCGGCGAAAGCCCGGAAGGCATCCTCCGCGCGCGCTGCATCGACCCGCCACGGGTTGGGGACGTTGCCCTGCACGAGTGCGACGCGGACGAACGGTCCCTCCGCGTCGTTCATGCTCCGGAGCCGGACCGCGCCGTAGCCGACCGTGAGTCCGAGCAGTACCGCTGCGACGCCGAGCGCCGCCACCGCTTGGCGTCGCGGAGCGACGAGGAGCTCGCCGACCGCGGCGCTGGACGCCGCGAGGACGAAGGAGACGAGGAAGGCGCCCCCCAGGTCGGCGGCCTGGATCCAGAGCGGCTGGGCGTAGAGCGCGTGTGCCAGGAGGTCCCAGGGCGCCCCGGTGAAGGCACGGGCCCTGAGGAGCTCGAGCGCCGTCCAGGCAGCAGCGGTGGCGAGCACGCGGACGGCGGCCGAGCGTAGCCGGCCGAGCCGCGGCAGCAGCGCCCCGAAGGCGGCGACATGGAGCGCGCCGAAGAGCTGGCCCACGCCGAGCGCGAAGAGCGTCGCGCCGAGCGCGCCCTGCTGGAAGTAGTGGCGCGCCGCCGCGGCGATCCACGGCACGACCGCGAGGGTGGACGCCACCGTCCCCGCGATCCACCCGAGCGCGAGGCCTGCGAGGCCTCCGCGGCCCCGCGTGGCCGCTACCAGGGGAGCGAGCGCGACGAAGGCGAGCGGCCAGGCGCCGAGCGGCGCGAAGCACGCCCCGTGCAGCATGCCAGCCAGCACAGCGAGTGCGATGACGACGACCCGGTTTTCTAGGCGGCCCGACACGTTGCTTGTACCTCCGACGGGCAATCCGCATAGTCGAAGCTGTCCGGGAGCTCCCCCGCATGCGGCTGTTGCTCATCTGGCCACGAACCCGCGACTTTCCCGTGTACGAGCGCCTGGTGCCGACGCTCACCCTGCCCTATCTCGCGGCGCTCACGCCTCCGTCGTGGAGCATCACGATCGCCGACGACAACTACGGTGAGGTCGACCTGGCGAGTTCGGTCGACCTGGTCGGCATCAGCGTCAGCACGATGGGCGCGGTGCGCGCCTACGAGCTGGCCGACGCCTTCCGCGCGCGCGGGGTCCCCGTCGTCCTCGGCGGCTGGCACGCGACGCTCCTGCCCGACGAGGCGGCGGCACACGCCGACGCGGTCGTGGTGGGGGAGGCCGACGACACCTGGGCGACGCTGCTCGACGACTTCGCCCGCGGCGCGCTCGCACCCCGCTACGTCAGCCGGAACGACACCGATCTCGCGCACTTCCCCAAGATCGATCGCTCGCTCCTGGAAGGGCGGCGCTACATCGTCCGGAACCTCGTCCAGGCCACGCGCGGCTGTCCGTACCGCTGCAGCTTCTGCTCGGTCTCCACGGTGAACCCGAAGTACCGCCGGCGCCCGGTCGACGACGTCGCCGCCGAGATCGCGGCGATGCGCGGCCGGGCCCTCTTCTTCATCGACGACAACGTCTTCGTCCACCGCGAGTACACGCGGGACCTCTTCCGGGCCCTCGCGCCCCTGCGCAAGAAGTGGATCGGCGAGGTATCGATCGACATCGCCGAGGATCCGGAGCTGCTCGATCTGGCAGCCGCGAGCGGGTTGATCGGCGTGCTGGTCGGATTCGAGTCGGTCCTGCCCGCTTCGCTCCAGGAGATGAACAAGCACCGCACCAACCACGTGGACCGCTACCGGGCCCAGATCCGCGCGCTCCACGAGCGCGGCGTCGGCGTCCTCGGCATGTTCACCTTCGGCTTCGATCACGACACCGCGGACGTCTTCGAGCGCACCCTCGAGTTCTGCGACGAGACCGACATCTTCGGCGCCTCGTTCGGCATCCTGACACCGTTCCCCGGCACGCCGGCCTACTACAAGCTCGAGGCCGAGGGCCGACTCAGCAAACGCGACTGGCGGCTCTACGACCTCCAGCACCTCGTCTTCGACCTGCCGGGCTGGACGCCGGAGAGCCTGCGGGCGGCGGTCCAGAACGTGGAGCGGCGCTTCTACAGCCCGACCGCGTTCGC
>VBLA01000448.1 GCA_005879245.1 Deltaproteobacteria bacterium | reverse complement strand
CGTTCCCCAGCACCACCCGAAGCCCCCAGCGCTCGAGCACCTTCACGCCTGCGCCGAGCGCGTCCTCGTCGACCGCTCCCGACGGCGCGATCACCCCGACGGCATCTCCGCTGCGGATCCTCGGAGGCTTACGGATCGGCGGGCGGTTCAATCTCGCGTCGAGATACCGGCTCGGGTGCAGGGAGTCAAACGACGGCTTGCAAAACGCACCGCCTCTGTCTAAGGCTCCGGCATGCGGCCGTCGCTCGCTCAGATCGAGCGGGTCGCCAGGACCCTCGTCCAGCGACTCGTGGCCGCGCAGATGCTCGAGCTCGACGCGCCCGAGGAGGGGATCCAGGCGCGCTTCGCCCAGCTCCTCACGCGCAACTTCGAGCAGGAGGCCGAGATCGAGCGCGAGGCGACCACCGAGGCGGCACGCCTGGTGCGCCAAGGAGCTCCAGGGATCCGGCGCGACGAGCTCGATCTTCGCCGGGTCGAGCAGCTCGTCAAGCAACGGATCGCCAAGGCGCGAGGCTTCGTGCTGTGACGCTCTCCGAAGGTCGGCTGTCGTTCCTGGCGCACGCCCTGCTGAAGGTCGTGACGGACGAGCACCTCGGGCGGACTCGCAACGAGCGCCTCTTCCTCGCCGAGGCGAAGCGCGTCCTCGCGGAGGCGTTCTCGCTCGACGGCCGCCTCGACGAGCTCGTCCGTGCTCGCATGCCCAGGCGAGTCGTCCCCGGCAGCCGGGAGTGGGACGTCCTCTACCGGCGCTACTACGAGGAGGAGCGGCGGCGCCTGGGCGGCTGAACCCCACGCCGCCTTGACTCCTGGGCCGGCGTGATTAGTTTGCCCGCCCGAAATCCCCATAAGGCTGCGGAGCATCCAGCGCCGTACGCGCCAGAAGCCCCGAGTTTTCAACATCTTAGCACCGCACGAAAGGAGCGGAGGGCATGAAGATCAGACCACTTCAGGATCGCGTCATCGTGAGACGCCTAGAGGAGCAGGTCGAGAAGACGAAGGGCGGCATCATCATCCCGGATACCGCCAAGGAGAAACCCCAGCAGGGGAAGGTGATCGCCGTTGGCAAGGGCAAGGTCAACGACGACGGCAAGCTGACCCCGCTCGACGTCAGAGTCGGTGACACCATCCTCTTCGGGAAGTACTCCGGCTCCGAGATCAAACTCGACGGCGAGGAACACCTCATCATGCGCGAGGAGGACATCCTCGGCGTGGTGGAGAACTAAGGAGGAGACATGGCCGCCAAGCTCGTCAAGTTCAGTCAGGACGCCCGCGAGAAGATCCTGCGGGGCGTGAGCGTCCTCGCCGACGCCGTGACCGTCACCCTGGGACCGCGGGGCCGCAACGTCGTTCTCGAGAAATCGTTCGGAGCGCCCACCGTCACCAAGGACGGCGTCACCGTCGCCAAGGAGATCGAGCTCGAGGACAAGTTCGAAAACATGGGCGCCCAGATGGTGAAGGAGGTCGCCTCGAAGACCTCCGACGTCGCGGGCGACGGCACGACGACCGCCACGGTGCTCGCGCGTGCGATCTTCACCGAGGGGCTGAAGATGGTGGTGGCGGGGCACGACCCGATGACCCTGAAGCGGGGCATCGACAAGGCGGTGGCCGCAATCGTGAATGAGCTCAAGTCGCTCTCCAAGCCGACCAAGGAGCAGAAGGAGATCGCGCAGGTCGGGACCATCTCGGCGAACAACGACCCGGGCATCGGCGAGATTATCGCCGAGGCGATGAGCAAGGTCGGCAAGGAGGGCGTGATCACGGTCGAGGAGGCGAAGGGCCTCGAGACCCAGCTCGAGGTGGTCGAAGGGATGCAGTTCGACCGGGGCTACCTGAGCCCCTACTTCGTCACGGATCCCGACCGGATGGAGTGCGTCTACGAGGACGTCTACCTCCTCATCAACGAGAAGAAGATCTCGGCGATGAAGGACCTGCTGCCACTCCTCGAGCTGGTCGCCCGCTCCGGCAAGCCGCTGCTCCTCGTCGCTGAGGACGTCGAAGGCGAGGCGCTGGCCACCCTGGTGGTCAACAAGATCCGCGGCACACTCCAGTGCGTCGCGGTCAAAGCGCCGGGCTTCGGCGACCGCCGCAAGGCGATGCTCGAGGACGTCGCCATCCTGACGGGCGGCCGGGTGATCGCCGAAGAGCTCGGGATGAAGCTCGAGAACGTGACCCTCACCGATCTCGGCCGCTGCAAGCGACTCGTGGTCGACAAGGACAATACGACCCTCATCGACGGCGCGGGAAAGAAGGCGGACATCGAGGGTCGTATCAAGCAGATCCGCGCGCAGATCGAGGAGACCACCTCGGACTACGACCGCGAGAAGCTCCAGGAGCGCCTGGCGAAGCTGGTGGGCGGCGTAGCCGTCATCCGGGTGGGGGCGGCGACGGAAGTGGAGATGAAGGAGAAGAAGGCGCGGGTCGAGGATGCGCTCCACGCCACGCGCGCAGCCGTCGAGGAGGGGATCGTCCCGGGCGGCGGAGTGGCGCTCATCCGCGCCACC
>VBLA01000447.1 GCA_005879245.1 Deltaproteobacteria bacterium | reverse complement strand
GGTCACGACGCCGGCGGCGATCACCATCGGGCTGTTGGTGGGGCCAAGGCCGAGTGAGGAGACGATCGTGAACGCGGCAGCGCCGACGGCGACCAACGTGTGGGTGCGGAGGCCCGCGTTCTTGTGATGCCACTGGCGTTCCACTCCGGCCAAGGCGCCGAGCACGAAGGCCAGGGAGAGCCTCACCGCCACCACCGTCGTGGTAAGGACGGGGGCACCTGCAAATGATTGCCCCATTGGCTGGCCTTCCTCTACCAAGACCCGCGGCGACAGGCGAGGCGCGCTCGTCCACCCCATCGGCTCACGCTGCAACGACTCCGTCGCGCGGCGTGCCGCAGCGCTCGCAGCACATCCTCCCGCGCGATGATGCCGATCAGGAGCGCGCCGAGTGCACCTTCCTCGCTCACCGGCAGGCAGTTGAAGTCGCGCTCTGCGAACAGCGCTTCGACCGCGGAGAGGGGCGTCGCGCGAGAGCATGGTCCCGTCTTTCTCGACGGTGATCGGCCGGTCGGCATGATCGCGCGCGAGAATATCCTGCGCGCCCTCCGCTGCGCGGCCGCGGGGGAGCCCCCGAGCGGGGGTCCTGACCATGACTAGCTGCCACACCCGTCAGGCTGGGTCGGTGCGGCAAGCCGAAGCAACAGACCGCGGGATGAGGAGCCGGACAGCGTTTGTTTGCTCGGTCTTCGGATCGCGTTGCCGGGGACCGCGGGCCAGCTCGCGCACAAAATGCCCACTTGCGGCCCGAGCGCGGCTTTCGGCGCCGACACGGCTTCTTGGAACGCGATTTCCGCGCAGCGCGTTACGGCGCAGGCGTGACCGCCTGCTCCTCCTCCTCAAGAGCGCCCCTCCTGCGGGGGGCGTCGGCGGAGCGGTTTCCACCAACGGACCCCCGGAAGGGCCCGCGCAAAAAGAGCATCGTGCTGGAAGGGTAAAGTAGTAAAGTACTTGTGGTCGAGACGCCTAGCCTGCTACCGGTATTCCGGTATTTCAGTGAAGGCTAAGAGATGTCATTGGCTAGAATCAGGGTTACCGCTCACGGCCCCTGACGAAGGGCCGCTGCCAGATGAACGGCGCCAAGTCACAGATCGCCAGTTTCGTGCCCGCATTTCCTGACACGGGGCCGGCGGCTGAATCGTTCCGGCCGAAGATCCTCCTCTACTCCCACGACACCTTCGGCCTGGGCAACATCCACCGCACGCTTCTCCTCTCCGACGCGCTCCGCCGTGCCTTCCCGGGCGCGGCGGTCCTCATCATCACCGGGTCGCCCGTCATCCACGCGCTCCGCATCCCCGAGGCGATCGACTACCTCAAGCTCCCCTGCCTCGATCGAGTCGCGGCGGACCGGTACGAGCCGCGGTTCCTCTCGACGTTTGCGAAGGAGGTGAAGCGGATGCGGCGGGCGATCATCCGTCGGGCGGCGCTCGGCTTCGACCCCGACATGATGATCGTCGACAAGCGTCCCTTGGGGGTCGACGGTGAGCTCGCGGGGACGCTTTCGGCGCTCCGGCGCCTGCCCCATCCGGTGCGGATCGTGCTCGGGGTACGGGATATTCTCGACGAGCCAACCCGGACGCGGCGAACGTTCGGCCGCACGCATACCTTCGCGACCCTCGAGCACTACTACGACGAGGTATGGATCTACGGGGCGCGCGAGGTCTTCGATGCCGTCCGCGAGTACGCGTTCCCCGAGGTCGTCGCCCGCAAGTCGGTCTTCTGCGGCTACCTGAGCCGGCCAACGGCCGAAGCCGCCCCCAACGGGCGAGCGCCGCGCGTGCTCGTGACGACCGGCGGGGGCGGGGACGGCAGCGATGTCGTCGACGCCTACCTGGAGGGTCTTCTCGGCCTCCCCCGCCGGCTCATGTTGCAGACGACGATCGTCTTCGGGCCACAGATGCCGGAGCGCCGCCGGCGAGCGACCCTCGAGCGCTTCGGGCATCTCCCAGATGTCGCCTTCTTCGACTTCGAGCCCGATCTCGTCCGGCGCTACGCGGAGGCCGACGTCGTGGTCTCGATGGCGGGCTACAGCACCGTCTGCGAGCTCCTGTCATGGCGCCGGCGCGCGGTGCTCGTCCCGCGCGCCGCGCCCGTCCGCGAGCAGCTCATCCGCGCCCGCCGTTTCGCCGAGCTCGGCTACTTCGACATCGTGGAGCCGGGAGAGCTCGAGCCCAATCTCCTGATCGGGAAAGTGCTCGCTGCCCTGGGACGCGAACCGACGCCGACCCTCGCGGTCGACCTGAATGGCCTTCCACGGATCGTCGAGCGCGTGCAGGCAATGCTGGGGGAGACGAACGGTCCAGGGAACCGGTAATGCGCGGACCGATCGTGGTCGTGACGAGCGGCTTTCCGCGGCGCTCTGAGACCTTCCTCCTGAACGAGCTCCTCGCCCTCGAGGCGCGAGGGGCGCTCACGGCGATCTTCGCGACCAAG
>VBLA01000446.1 GCA_005879245.1 Deltaproteobacteria bacterium | reverse complement strand
CGGGACGCAGCGGGGCATGGCACATTGGTTGCTGCCCCTTCCGTCGCCGACACTCCGGATGCAACCACCCTCCTCTGCCCTCCCCGCCGGCGCGCCGGGCGGCGCGCGCCGGGTCGCGCCGCTCGAGGCCTTCTCGCGGACCGAGAAGATCATCGCCCTTTCTCGCGTGTTGCTGGCGACGGCGACGCTGCTGGTGGTGATGGTCGATCCCCACCAGCCCTCCTTCAGCCCGAACCTCGCATACGCCATCCTCACCGCCTACGCACTTTACAGCGCGGTGGTCTTCGCCCTCGTGCGCGGCGAGTACGTTCGCCAGGAGCCGGCACCCTTCCGGACGGCGATCGCCGGGCCGCCTCACATCGGCCCCTACTCGGCGGCCGCCGACGTGATCTGGGTGACGCTCATCAGCATGTTCACCGAGCGCGGCACGAGTCCGTTCTTCCTGCTCCACGTCTTCGTCATCTCGAGCGTCAGCATGCGGTGGGGGCTCCGCGCCACGCTCACGGTCACGATCATCCTCGCCCTCTCGTACCCGGCGGCCCTGCTTGCGAGCCAATGGGTCTCGGCCGAGGCCCTCACCATCCGCCGCGCGCATCTCGTGCGCCCGATCTACCTCCTCGTCCTCGGCTACCTGATCGGGTACCCGGGCGAGCACGAACGGCGCTCGAAGCGGCGGCTCGGCCTCATGGTGGAGCTCCCGGCCGCGTTTCGCCGCAAGCGGCCGCCGGGGGCCGGCCTCGTCCGCGTCATGCGCCGCGCCCTCGATCACTTCGAGGCGAGGCGGGCGCTGCTCATCCTGCGCGACCCGGAAAGCGGTCGCTACTTCACCTGGGATGTCACCCGGCGGGGCAAGCCGAGCCGCCTCGCCCTCCGCATCACCGAGGCCGACCCGCTTCCCCTGCCGTTCGCTGCCCCCACCGAAGGGTTCGTCGCCAACGAGCTACGGGCCGGCACGGGCATGGCCCTCTGCTCCGACGTCCTGACCGGCCAGCTCACCCGCAAGCCCATCTCGCCGGACCTGGCGGCGTTCGGCGACGACTCCGCCCAGGTGGTGCTGGCGGCACCCGTGCTGATCCAGCGCGAGCTCCGGGGTCGGGCGCTCATCACTCGAGCGGCAGGGGACAAATTCACACGCGACGATCTCGACTTCCTGCTGCTCCTGGTCGGCCAGGCCGCGGCAGGGTTCGAGACGGTTCGCCTCCAGGGCATGGCCGAGGAGGTGGCCGTGTTCGAGGAACGAGCCCGCATCGCGCGTGATCTGCACGACGGCTTCATACAATCACTCGCGGGTCTGGACCTGCGGATCGAGGCGTGCAAGCTCCTGCTCCAGCGCGACCCCGCCCGCATTCCGCACGAGCTCGAGGAGCTCCACGAGGCGGTTGCCCGTGGCTATCGCGAGGTCCGTCGCTACCTGACGGTGCTCCGCACCCCGAGTCGGGATGGCGCCGATCTCTGGTCCATGCTCGAGCGGTTGACGGCGGAGTTCTCGGTCCGCGAGGGGATCCGCGTGGAGCTGGCCCGCTCCACCAGCGAGGTGACGCTTCCGGCGACGACGACCCACGAGCTCGCTCAGATCGCGCGCGAGGCCCTGCGCAACGCGGTCCGGCATGGGCGGGCGACCAGCGCCGTGATCAAGCTCGGGACCTCCCCGTCGCACACCTATCTCGTCGTCCGCGACAACGGGACGGGATTCGTCGACCGCGCCGCGGCGGTCGATACCGACGGCTTCCTCGCTCCGGAGGCCGCGCCGTGGTCGATCCGCGAGCGGACGGCCGCCCTCGGCGGCTCGCTCGCCGTTTGGACCAGTCCGGGGCGAGGCACCGAGATCTCGATCCTCGTCCCGAGCGGCGGGCAGGGTGGCCGTCAGAGTCTCAATCGGAGGATGTCAGCATGAATTTGGTCCGCCCGAAGTGCCGCATCGTGATCGTCGACGACCACACGCTCTTCCGCGAGGGGCTCCGGACCATCCTCGAGATGGAAGAGGACATCGAGGTGGTGGCCGACGCGGAGAACGCCGAGGACATCGTGGAGCTCGTCTGGCAGACGAAGCCCGACGTCCTCCTCCTGGACATCCGCATGCCCCAGGGGAGCGGCCTCGACGCGATCCCGGCCGTCCTCCGCATCAGTCCACGCACGCAGGTTCTCGTCCTCACCGCCTCGGACGAGAAGGAGGAGCACGTGCGTGCCTTCCGGCTGGGCGCCAAGGGTGTCGTCCTGAAGGACTCGGCGCGCCAGACTCTCATGCAGGCGATCCATACGGTTCGCGCCGGCCAGGTGTGGGTCGATGCCCGGATGACGGGCACGCTGGTCGAGGAGCTCGCCCAGCTCGGCCCGGACAGCGCCGCGGTCAGCGCGCGTGACGAGAATGGTCTGACGGAACGGGAGCGCGAGATCGTCAAGCTGGTGGCGACGGGACAGAAGAACCGCGAGGTCGGCGCGACGCTCAGCATCAGTGAACGCACCGTGAAGACCCACCTGACGAACATCTTTCAGAAACTGGGCGTCCGGGACCGGGTCGGCCTCGTCATGTACGCGCTCCGGCACGGCCTCACGGGGGCTGTGTAGTCCGCAGCCCGTCGGGTGCTGATCACGGCGCCGCCGCCCGCTCCGCGGTCGCAGCTGGGCACCCGCAGCTCGGGCGCATCGCGTGCACGCGAAGCTGCCGGCCGTCGATCTCGACCGTCACCGCCCCGCACCGATCGGTGCGGAGGAGACAGGTGCCGCGCGCGAGGTAGCGCGCCTCGACCTCCGGCGCCGGCAGGTGGTAGCGGTTGTCGGCGCCGACCGACATCACCGCGACCGCCGGTGAGACGGCGGCGAGAAACGCCGGATGGCTCGACGTCCGGCTTCCGGCGTCAGCGAGGAGTCGTTCAGCGATCGTGGCGCACCGTCGGCCGGGGGATGGAGTACCGCTCCGGGGCCGGCAAAGGTGGGGAGTGGCGCGCCGTCGGCCAGCACCCGTACAGGCGTGTGACTCTGGGCGATGGCGACCTCGAGGCGTCGCCACGCTACTCCCTCTCCGGGGATTCCCGTCCACCAGAACTCGCGCGGGCGATGATGATCGAGGAGATACGGGAGACCGCCCGAGTGGTCTGGATGGGCGTGCGTCATCACGAGCGCGTCGACGCGGAGGATCTTCCGTGACCAGAGGAAGGGGCCGACGACGGCCGCGCCGGTGTCGAAGTCGCCGCCCGGAAAACCCCCCGCATCCACCACGATCACCCGTCCGTCTGGTAGCTCGACCACCGCCGCGTCCCCCTGTCCGACGTCGAGGAACGTGACGCGCAAGCTGCCTGGCGCGAAGCGTTCGTGAGCCCAGCACGCCACGTCCGCGACGAGACCGGCCAGTGCCACGGCGAAGAGGAACCGTCCAGCGCGGCGGCGAAGGACGAGGAGGCTCCCGAGCACGCCATAGATGAGCGCGAGTTCGAGGATGGTCGGGATGGGGACGTCGACCGCCGCCCAGGCCGGCCTGGCGAGCGCGCGCACGAGAACGATGCCGGGGTGGAGCAACACGCCGGCGAGCCGAAAGAGCACGCCCGCCAGCTGGGGCGCGAAGGGCTCGAGCAGCGCCGCCGTCAGCCCGGGGACGACGACTAGCGATCCGAAGATCGGGACGACGAGCGGGTTCGCCACGACGCCGATCAGCGACACCTGGTGGAAGTGAAAGGCCGTGAGCGGCGCCGTTCCGAGGAGCGCACAGGGCGAGACCAGCGCGAAGCTGGCAAGACGCGCACGACGGTTGCGCCCGCGCCCGAGCCGCCCCGTCCCGCAGACGATCGCCAGGACCGACGTGAAGGAGAGCTGGAAGGCGATCTCGAGCGGAGCGCCCGGCCAGACGAGGGCCAGGACGAGAGCTGCCAGCCCGAGCGTGCGGAGCACGTCGGCAACGCGGCCGAGGAGCGCCGCCAGCACCGCCGCGGTCACCATGAGCGCGGAACGGAGCGTCGCGACGCCGAATCCGGCGAGCGCGGTATAGAGCGCGACGGGCACGAGGCTCACCACGCCGGCCAGCCGGTCGACGTCGGTCGCGAGGAGAAGCCGGGTGTTCCGCGCGAGGAGCCAGCGGGCGATCGCGAAGGCGATCGCCGCCACGAGCCCGACGTGCAGACCCGAGACGGAGAGGACGTGGACCACTCCGGCGCGCGTGAACGCCGCCCGGAGGTCATCCTCGATCTCACCTTCGTCACCCACGACGAGCGCTCGCAAGATCGGCCCCTCGGGCAACGCGACGGTCGCGGCGATCGCCTTCCCGAGCCGTGCTCTCCAACGCTCGAGGCGAGCGCGGAGGCCGCTCATCCGTCCCGGCAGACGCCGGATGAGCGCCCGATCCCACACGAAGCCGGTCACGTAGATGCCCCGCCGGGCGAGGTGCCCCACGTAGTCGAAGCGGCCAGGGTTTTCGAAGTTCCGTGGCGCCCGGAGCGTGGTCTCCAGCGCGACGCGGTCCCCGTACCGCCAGTGGGGCTTCGCGTCCCGGACCGCGATGCGGATGCGTCCGGTGGCGGGGCGCCGATCCATCCCGCGGCCCACGGCCTCTACGTCGACGAGCAGCACCGTCCGACGATCGTGGCGTTCGGGCGCTTCCATGATCCGTCCGACCACCGCGGTGCGGAGGGGCAACGGCAGACGCGCCACGTGAGTCGGCGGAAGCGCCGGTGTCACGATGGCCCGCATGCGGAGCGCACCCGCGCTGGCGGCGCCGAGCGCCAGTGCCATCCATGCGCACGCCGCCCGCTGCCGACCCCTCGGGAGCGCGAGGAGCGCGGGCACGAGTGGCGCCGTGAGGAGTGCCGTCACGGGCAGCGGCCACCCCGCCGCCGCCATCTCGCCCGCCAGGACCGCTACCGTCACAACCGCCAAGCCCGCCCGCACGCACCTTCCCCCCTCTTGCCTTCGTCTGCGGGGCGGGGCTGTCGATCGCGGCTACGCTCTCGCCAGCTGCCCCTTGATCTGCGCCGCCAGGGTCAGCGTGATGCCGGGAACGGTTGCGAGCTCCTCGGCGCTCGCCGCTGCCACTCGCCGGAGACTGCCGAAGCGGCGGAGCAGCGCCCGCCGTCGGCGGGGCCCGACGCCGGGAATGTCGTCGAGCGGCGAGGCGAGCCGGGCACGGTCCCTGAGCTTCTGGTGGTACGTGTTGGCGAAGCGGTGCGCCTCGTCCCGCACCCGCTGGAGGAGGAAGAGCGCGGTCGAGTTCGGCTTCAACACGACCGGATTCTTCCGCCCCGGCAGGAACACGCGCTCGGGGCGGCGCTGGATGTCGCGTGCCGTCGGGTCGCGCTCGACCCGCTCCTTGGCCAGCCCGACCACCTCGAGATCGGCGATCCCGAGCTCCTCGAGAACGGCGCGGGCGGCGCCCAGTTGACCAAGCCCGCCGTCGATCACCAGCAGGTCGGGCAGGCCGCCGTGCTCGCGCGCGTCGCGGAAGCGCCGGCGGATCACCTCGGCCACCGCGGCGAAATCGTCGGTCCCCTCGACCGTGCGGATGCGGTAGTGGCGGTAGCCCGCCTTGGCTGGTGCCCCTTCGTCGAAGGCGACGATCGACCCGACGGTCTCCCGGCCCTGGAAGGTCGCGATGTCGAGACACTCGATCCGCTTCGGTGCGTCGCGGAGGTGAAGGCGCGCCCGTAGCTCGGTTGCCATGCGCGCCGCCTGCGCGCCCGCGTCGCGCCGGGCGACGAAGTTCTGCTGGGCGTTCTCGTGCGCCATCCCGACGAGCCGGAGCTTGTCGCCGCGCTGGGGAACCAGTACCGCCACCTTCTTCCCGCGTCGCTCAGTCAGATACTCGGCGCGCACCTCCGC
>VBLA01000438.1 GCA_005879245.1 Deltaproteobacteria bacterium | reverse complement strand
GCTCTTCCGTCGCGCGATCGAGATCGGTCGCGCGCAGGAGGCGAAGGCCTTCGGGCTGCGCGCCGCGACGGGCCTCGCTCGCCTGTGGCGCGACCAGGGCAGAGCCGCCGGGGCGCGCGACCTCGTCGACGCGACGGCGCTGCTCGACGAGCTGCGGTTGTAGCGCGAGGCGTCGTCAGGCGGCTCTTACCCCTACCTCGGCTTGCCGCCCTTGGTCGTGTGCTGCACCCGTCCCCGAAGGCGATCCCGTGCCCGTGTGGAGCCTGGTTGGGGCGGAAAGGCCGACGCCGCCGGTTCCCCGGCGGCGTCGGCGCGGACAGGAGTCCCTAGCGAGTCTTCTCCAGCTTCGCGATGAGCGTGCTCGCCTCGAGCAGGTTCTGCTTGAGGGCTGCGACGCAGGCAGGAGCGAGGTGTCGCTTCTTGGCGAGCCGGGCGGCCTTCTTGGCTGCCCTCTTGAGCTCATGCGAGGCCTGCCCGAGCATCTTCTTCGCGCGGCCCTTATGATGAGTCGCGCCGGCGCTCGCGATCCGGCTCTGGGCCTGGGCGATCGCCTTGGCGATCGCCGGCGGCATGGGCTCACAGGTGCCGATAGTGAGGAGGCAGGTCGCCGCCTCGAGGCCGCTGGCGGGCTGGAAGACGCAACCCGCGGCGGGGTCGCAGGAGTCCGTGGTGCAGGGGTTGGCGTCGTCGCACACGAGGGGCGACCCGGCACATACTCCTGCCTGGCAAGCGTCGTTCTGGGTGCAGAGGCTACCGTCGCTGCACGCCGTCCCGTCCGTCTTCGGCGTTGCCTCGCACTGGTGGGCGAACTCGTCACACGTCCCGTCGTTGCACTGATCCGCCAGGGCGGAGCAGTCCCGCGCAGCGCCACCGCACACACCCGCGCTGCAGGTGTCGTCGACGGTGCAGAAAAGGCCGTCATTGCAGGCCAGACCGTCAGGCTCGTTCGGGTTGGAGCAGGTACCGGTGGCCGGATCGCAGACTCCTGCCTGGTGACACTGATCGAGCGCGGTGCAGAGGACGGGGTTCGAACCGCTACAGGCGCCGGTCTGACAGGTGTCGGTCTGGGTGCAGGCATCACCGTCGTCGCAGGCGGCGCCGTCGGCCTTGGCCGGATCGGAGCAAGCGCCGGTGGCGGGATTGCAGGTGCCGGCGTCGTGGCACTGGTCGGAGGCGGTGCAGACCACCGGGCTCTTCCCGCTGCAGACGCCCGACTGGCAGGTGTCGACCTGGGTGCAGGCGTCGCCGTCGTCGCACGGCGTGCCCTTTCGCTTGGCCGGGTCGGAGCAGGTGCCCGTGGCGGGGTCGCAGACACCCGCGTCGTGGCACTGATCGGAGGCCGTGCAGACGACGGGATTCGTGCCCGTGCAGACGCCGGCCTCGCAGACGTCGGCCTGGGTGCAGGCATTCCCGTCGGTGCATGCCGTGCCGTCGTGCTTGGCGGGATTGGAGCAGGTGCCGGTGGTCGGATCGCAGACTCCTGCCTGGTGGCACTGATCGGAGGCGGTGCAGGTGACGGGATTGGTCCCGGTGCAGACGCCGGCCTCGCAGATGTCGGTCTGGGTGCAAGCATTGCCGTCCGCGCACGCGGTGCCGTCGTGCTTGGCGGGGTTGGAGCAGATGCCGCTGGCGGGGTCGCAGATGCCCGCATCGTGGCACTGATCGGGGACGCTGCAGGTGACGGGGTTCGTGCCAACGCAGGAACCGTGCTGGCAGGTGTCGGTCTGGGTGCACGCGTCGCCGTCGCTGCACACGGTGCCGTTCGCCTTCAGGGGGTGGCCGCAGACGCCCGTGCTCGGATCGCAGGTGCCGGCGAAGTGACAGTCGTCCGGTGCGCTGCAGACGACGGGATTGCTGCCGACGCAGACGCCGCTCTGGCAGCTGTCGGCCTGGGTGCAGGAGTTGCCGTCGTTGCAGGTCGTGCCGTCGGTCTTGGGCTCCGGCTCGCAGTGGTTGGTGCTCTCGTTGCAGACGCCGACGTTGCACTGGTCGGCCGCGCCGGCGCAGCTCCGTGGCGCTCCTCCGCACGTGCCGTCCGTGCACGTGTCGTTCACCGTGCAGAAGAGCCCGTCGTCGCAGGACGTGCCATTGGTCTTGGGGGGATTCGAGCAGTGGCCGGTGGTCGGATTGCAGGTGCCGGCGTCGTGGCACTGGTCGGAAGCGGTGCAGACGACGGGGTTCGTGCCCGTGCAGGTGCCGCTCTGACAGGTGTCGGTCTGGGTGCACGCGTCGCCATCGTTGCAGGTGGCGCCGTTCGGCTTGGCGGGATTGGAGCACGTGCCGGTCTGCGGGTCGCAGATGCCGGCCTCGTGGCACTGGTCGGAGGCGCTGCACACGACCGGGCTGGCCCCGGTGCAGGCGCCGGCCCGGCAGGTGTCGGTCTGGGTGCAGGCGTTGCCGTCGTCGCAGGTGCTGCCGTTCGCCTTCTCCGGATTGGAGCAGGTGCCGGTCGCGGGGTTGCACGTGCCGGCGTCGTGGCACTGGTCGAGCGCCGTGCAGGTCACGGGATTTGCCCCGGTGCAGACGCCCGCCTGGCAGGTGTCCGCGAGGGTGCAGGCATCGCCGTCGTTGCAGGTCGTCCCGTTCGCCAGGTTGCTGTGCCGGCAGCCTGCGGCCGGGTCGCAGCTGTCCGCCGTGCAGGCGTTCCCGTCGTCGCAGGTGAGCGCCGGTCCGGCCACGCACACACCCGCGGAGCACTGGTCGTTCGTCGTGCAGGCGTTGCCGTCGTCGCACGAGCCGGCGACGTTCGTGTGCACGCAGGCGCTACCGTCGTCGCAGGACGCCGTGTTGTTGACGTGGACGCAGCCCTTGACCGGATCGCAGGAGTCGTCGGTGCACGGGTTGCCGTCGTCGCAGTTCGGAGCGGCGCCGCCGACGCAGTCTCCCGCGGCGCAAGCATCGGCGGTCGTGCAGGCGTTGCTGTCGGTGCAGGTGGTCCCGTCGGGCTTCGGAGGATTCGAGCAGACACCGCTCGCGGGATCGCAGGTCCCGGCGAAGTGACACTGGTCCTGGGCGGTGCAGACGACCCCGTTGGTCCCCGTGCAGGCCCCGCCCTGACAGGCATCGGTGCGCGTACAGGCGTTGTTGTCGTCGCAGGCGGTGGCGTCGGCCTTCGGCGGGTTC
>VBLA01000437.1 GCA_005879245.1 Deltaproteobacteria bacterium | reverse complement strand
ATGATCGATGATCATACGTTACCTCCATCGAGGAAGGTGAAGCTCGCCTATCCGAGAAGATCAATCAAGGCGGGGATGAACGGCTCAGCCACGGGCAGCGTCGGTAGAGCCGGAAGTCCTTCTGACCTGACCCCCGCGAACGCGGCCACTTGAAATGCACGCCGAGACCCGTGAGCAAGCGCGCGAGGCGGTTACGCGCTTCGCCACCGAGTACGGGGCCAAGTACCCGAATGCCGTCACGACGCTGGAGAAGGATACCGACGTGCTCCTCACGTTTCGACTTCCCCGCCGAATATTGGAAGCACCTCAGGACCTCGAACGTGATCGAGTCTCCGTTCGCGACGGTCCGACTGCGCCAGCGCGTGACGAGGGGCGCCGGGTCGCGGACCAAGGGCCTCTTGACCGCCTACAAGCTCCCCGACATGGCGCAGGCCCGGTGGCGTCGCCTCGACGGCGCACATCTCCTCCCACTCGTGCGAGCTGGCATCGTCTTCACGGACGGCGTCCAGCAGGAAGGAAAGGCCAGCAAGGCGAGGGCGAGGGCAGCGTGATCAGCGCGCAACGCGCGGGCTCCCTCGCGCACCCTCGTGATTCCAAGCCCTTGGGTAGGGCAGAAGACGGCCGCCTGGCCGAACATCTGATAGGTTTTGACACGGGCGGACCAAACCGCGTCAACCACGCACGCGGCGGGCGAGTGGACACCGTCCGTGTACCTCTCGAGCATTCCGAATTGGGCATCCTGTCATGTCAGGTCTTAGCATGCGTGGTACGGAGTCCGGCACTGAGCATCTCTTTGAAAGCAACCACTTTCCGCGACAGATGTCGCGCCGTCGGTACAGCGCGTGGAGCGGAGTCTCTCCTGACGACATACACTCCAGCCCAACTGCATTCCGGATCGCGATGGCGCGCGTAGCCTGTACCGCACGCTGCGTGTGGCATTCCCGGACTTCCATGCCGATATCCATTGGCAGGCCGCCGATGGCGAGATCGTGACGACTTATGTCGGGGGCACGCCAAGGAACGCTCCTCGGGCACCCATGAGCTGACCGTCGGTGACCAGCCCTCGACGGCCGGCAGAACGTTGCGGCCATGAACGCGCTCTCACCCGGCGACGAGTCAAGCGGCAGCCAGCGAACTCGAAGGTGTCTGTGCGGATCGAGATGGCCAGTCTCGATACCGGTGAGCCCGCCCGACGAGCATCTTCTCTCGGCGGATTTTCCTCGACGAGATCGCGATCATCCTCGCCGCCCGCCGGCATGTGGGCACGTGCCGAAATGGCGGCATTTGCTTCGTCATGCGACGAAGGGCGCGGACCGCGATTGGAGCGCCGAAGCGCACGACTGCCGTGGCACGGGACTCCACGGTGTCTCCGTTCCTGCGGGGCGGTAGAGGTGGGCGAAGTCGCCTCGGTAAGACAGGACGCTCGGCCGGCTATGGCGCGTCGGGCTGCGGTGATAGAGGGCAAGGTTCCGGATTTCGACTTCGTCGCGCCGTCGCCCGTGCGACAAGGGTGTGAACTGCGACACGAGGAGGAGCCAAGAATGGTCGAGCTTCCCAAACCGATCGAGGCCTACATCGCAGGATCGAACGCTCACGATGCAGACGCCTGCGCGGCTTGCTTCGCCGATGATGCTATCGTCCGAGACGAGGGCCGAGAGATGCGTGGCGTTGCCGCCGTCCGCGATTGGATGGATGCAGCGATCGCGAAGTATCGGCACACGGTGGAGGTCGTCTCGTCCGCCAAGACAGACGGTGGCACCATGGTCACGTGCCGGGTCTCGGGCAACTTCCCGGGCAGTCCGGTCGAACTGCGGCACGCCTTCGTCGTTGCCGGTGAGAAGATCACACACCTGGAGATCGTTCCATGACTGCGGGGATCGCTCGCGTGGCGGGCTTCTCGTGCGATCCGACGGAGTTCGCCGGCAAGCGCGCCCTCGTGACGGGCGGAAGCAAGGGCATGGGTGAGGCGATCGTGCGGCGCCTGTCTGCCGCCGGCGCGACAGTGGCGACCACCGCGCGCTCCCCGCTGCCGGAAGGTCAACGCGTGGGACTGTTCGTACAGGCCGACATCGGCACCCCGGAGGGCGTCGGCAAGGTCGTCCGAGAGGTTTCAGAGCACCTTGGCCCCCTCGATGTCCTCGTCAACAACGTCGGCGGCTCTACCGCCCCCAGCGGCGGCGCCCTCGTTCTTAGCGACGACGAATGGCAGCGCGCCCTCGACGTCAATCTGCTCGCCGCGGTTCGTCTCGATCGCGCCTTCCTTCCAGGAATGCTGAAGCAAGGATCCGGCGTCATCATCCACATCTCGTCCATCCAGCGGCGCTTACCGCTGTTCGAGGCGACGCTCGCCTACGCGGCTGCGAAAGCCGCGTTGACGACCTACAGCAAGGGGCTGTCGAAGGAGTTCGGGCCGAAGGGCATCCGCGTGAATACGGTTGCCCCCGGATTTATCGAAACGACAGCCGCGCACGGCCTCATCGCCCGTCTCGCCGAGAAGGCGGGGACCGACGAGGAGACGGCTCGAGAGAGCCTGATGGACTCGCTCGGAGGAATTCCCATCGGGAGGCCGGGCCGGCCCGAAGAGGTGGCTGAGCTGGTCGCGTTCCTCGCATCCGACCGCGCCGCCTCGATCCACGGAAGCGAGTACGTGATTGACGGTGGTACGGTGCCGACCGTGTGATGTCGCTTCGATTTGCAACACGAATCCGGGAAAAGCCGACTCAGACCAGGAGGCGGCTGCGACACCGTGGACGAGAAGAGCGACGCGCCCCATGTAACCGCGAGACACGAAGCAGAGGAGGATCGCCATGCGTGACACGGCGAAGTTCGGCGCTGAGACCACCGCGAGCGAGGTCGCGGAAGGAATCGACTTGAGCGGGAAGGTGGCGCTGATCACCGGCGGCTCGAGCGGACTGGGACAGGAGACGGCGCGCGTCCTGGCCGAGAGAGGTGCCCATGTGATTCTCACCGCCCGAGACATGCCG
>VBLA01000436.1 GCA_005879245.1 Deltaproteobacteria bacterium | reverse complement strand
CGAGCCTCAACAACCTTCAGCTCGCGTGGTTCGATCGCTGGCTCAAGGGAGTTCACAACGGGATCGAGAAGTTCCCCGAGGTGGAGACCTACTATCTCGGCGCGGGCAAGTGGGTTCCCGACAAGAACTATCCGGCCTCGCGCACCAGCTATCGGTCCTGGTACCTGTCCGCCGCGCCGGGCAGCGGAACTTCGCTGTACGCCGGATCGCTCGCTCCCGCGGTCGACGGTGGAGAGACGACGGTGACGCTGCCCTGGATTCCGGTCAACGGCACCTGCTCCCGATCGACCACGCAGTGGACGGCGGGCTTGGTGTCCGGCTCGACGTGCGAGAACGACAACCGGCCGAGCGAGCTCCTCGCGGCCACGTTCACGACCCCGCCGTTCGCCGCACCGTACGCCATCTCGGGTCCCATCGACGCCACGATCTGGATAAGCTCCACTGCCTCCGACACCCAGGTGATCGCGACGATCTCGGACGTGGCGCCCGACGGCTCGTCCAGTGGGATCACGTCGGGAACCCTCGTCGCGTCGTTGAGAGCCCTGACCGCAACGCAATGCGGCTCCGTTGTCGCCGACTGCTCGGTGTACGCGCGCGGACAGCTGACCGAGCCGTGGCATCCTTATACCCACGCGTCTCAGGTCGCGCTCACGCCGGGGGCTCCGACGGAGCTGCAAATCGAGATCTTCCCGACTACCGCCGTGATCGAGCCGGGTCATGCGCTACGGCTCACCATCGCGACGGGCGATTTCCCGCACGAGACGTCAACACTGTCCACGACGGTGAACTCGGCCGGCGGGATCGACACGCTCTACGTGGGGCCGGAGCACCCGTCGGCGATCTCTCTGGGGACTGTGTCGCCGGCCCCGGCGAGCTAGGAGAACGACCCGAAGCTGCGGTGGGCAGTGAGGAGGCCGCCTCGCGGCTCCCGCTCGCGCGCCGCTCGCTGCGGGCGTCTCGAATGCAGCGCCGTGCGCGGCGCGCTCGAAGGTCGCCGTGACACGGCCCCCCTCACTGCCCACCGGGTCTGGGGTTCAGTCTCCAGCCTCACTTTGCTAGCCGCGACCGGAAAAAGCTCCGCAGGGCAAAGGACTTCCAGGAAGGCCCCCTTGCCGGCGCCGTCAACCCCGGAGTAGAGGGGCCGCATGCCCGCCCCGCTCGCTCACCTCCGTGTCGTCGAGGTGGTCGACCTGCGAGGCGCTCTGGCGGGTCGTATCCTCGCCGACCTGGGCGCCGACGTGATCAAGGTCGAGCCGCTGTGCCTGGACGCCGGCCGGCTCCGCCCGCCCTTCGCCGGCGACGTAGCGGCCCTTGACCGCTCGTTGCCCTTCCTCTTCCGGAACGCCGGCAAGCGGGGGGCAGTCATCGATCTGCACGACGCGGGCGGCTGGCGGCGCTTCTGCGACCTCTGCGCGCACGCCGACATCCTGATCGAGAACCTCGGTCCCGACGAGGAGCGCGCGCACGGCCTCGCCCCGGCCGAGGTCGGCGAACGTCACCCGCATCTCGTCCACGTCGCGCTGGCCGACTTCGGTCTCTCGGGGCCCCGGGCCGGCTGGCGTGCGGAGGCGCTGCCCGCCTTCGCTGCCTCGGGGGCGCTCCACGCGTCGGGCTTCCCGGAGCTGCCGCCGTGCTGGCACCCGGGCTATCTGGCGCACGACTGTGCCTCCATCTTCGGCGTTGCTGGTGCGCTCGCCGCCGTCCTCGACCGCGCGCGCCACGGACGCGGGCAGACCATCGAGGTGTCGGTGCAGGAGGCGGCGCTGAACGGCCTCAATCCCTGGTCGATCCCGCTCGCCGACTATGCGCGGCTCTACCCCATGCTGCCCACCTCGCCGCGGCGGAACGCCGACGGGGCCTACCACGTCCTCCCGACGGCGACGGGCTACGTGCGCGTGCTGCCGGGATCGTCCCGACAGTGGAAGGCCTTCGTCGCGCTCCTGGGGAACGACGATGCGCTGGGGGGCCCGGAGTGGGAGATGCCGCTCTACCGGCTCGTCAACGGCGACGTGGTTCGCCTGCTGGCCACCGAGGCGCTCCGCGAGCGACGTCGCGACGAGGTGCTGGCCGACGCTCGCCGGCGCGACGTCCCGATGGTACCGGTCAACACGCCGGACGAGTTCGTGCGCGAGGAGCAGACGCGAGCGCGCGGCTACTTCCGGACGACCGGCTTCCCGCAGGTCGGCGCCGCGCCCTTCGCTCCGTCGCCTCTCAACTTCTCGGTGACACCGGTGGTGCTCGCCCGACCGGCACCGGCCCCGGGCGCGGACGATGGCACGGGCTTCGCGGAGCGCGGCGCGGACCCGACACGCGGCGGCGGAGGCGATCCCGTCCTCACCGGATGCCGGGTCATCGACCTCGGCGTGGGCGCGGTCGGCCCCGAGATCGGCTGGCTCCTCGGCGAGCTCGGCGCCGAGGTGATCAAGATCGAGTCCCGCAGGAACCTGGACTTCCTCCGTCGCCTCACGGTGGAGCCCGACACGCCGAACCGTGCCTGGACGTTCAACTTCGAGGCGCGCGGCCAGAAGAGCGTCTGCCTCGATCTCACGACGGCGCGCGGGCGGGAGCTCGCGCTCGGACTCTGCGCGACGGCCGACGTGGTCGTGCAGAACAACCGCGGCGGACCGCTCGCCGAGGCGTCCGCCTACGGGCCGCTCAACTCGACCTTCGCCGGCGCCAACTGGCTCTGGAACCATCCCGACGCGCCATACCCGGCGGGGTCGTCCCTGAACCATCCCGATCACATCGCGAGCAAGCTGGGCGTCGTCGCGGTCCTCGCCGCGCTCGAGCACCGCCTCAGGACGGGACAGGGCCAGTCCATCGAGATGGCGCAGACGGAATCCGCGGCCTACCTCCTGGGTGAGTTCTACCTCGAAGGGCCGACGACCGGGCGCCCGCCCGCACCGCGGGGGAACACGGTCGACTACGCCGTTCCCCACGGCGTGTACCCGTGTGCGGGTGAGGATCGATGGGTGGCCATCGCGGCGGTGGGTGACGAAGCGTGGGAGCGCCTCTGCGCCGGCCTCGGCTGGGCGCCGGAGGCGGGCCTGGCGACGCTCGGCGGTAGGCAGGCCGCGCGTGCCGTGCTCGACGCTCGCGTCGCCGAATGGACGCGGGGCCGCACACCCGAGGAAGCGGCCGCGAGGCTGCAAGCGGCGGGCGTCTCGGCCATGGCGGTCCAGAATCCCGACGACCACCGCGCCGACCCCCATCTCGCCGCGCGCGGCGCCATCGTGACCGACGTCCATCCCGAGGTGGGTCCCGAGCGACAGATCGGGAACCCGATCCGGTTCGGCCGGACGCCGCTCGTCCCGCCGCGCCCCGCCCCTCTCCTCGGCGAGCACACCGAGGAGGTGCTGACCTGCCTCCTCGGCCTGGGCCGCGACGCCGTCGCGCGGCTCGTCGAGGAGGGCGTCTGCCGGTGACGATTCGCGACCGGGCGGCGATCGTCGGCATCGGGCAGACACCGTTCGCGAAGCACCTGGGACGCTCCGAGTACGACATGGCCGTCGAGGCGATCCTCGCCGCCTGCGACGACGCCGGCATCTCCCCCCGCGCGATCGACGGCGTGGTCCGCTACGACATGGAGACGACCGACGAGGAGAACCTCCTCGCGGCGCTCGGGAACCCGTGTCTTCGCTCCTTCGCGTGCACGGCCTGGGGCGGCGGGGGGGCGGCCTCGACCGTGGTGCTCGCGGCCCAGGCGATCGCCGCCGGCATGGCGACGACCGTCCTCGTCTACCGGTCACGGGCGCGCGGCAAGCAATCGGTCTACGGCCGCGCGCGCCACCTCGGGGGACGCTACTGGGAGCGTCTCGACACGGAGCTCCCGGGGCTGAACCAGTGGCACGTGCCCCACGGCCTCGTCTCCGCCTTCCAGGAGATGGCGATGATCGCCATGCGCCACCGGATCGACTACGGCACGACCGACGACCACTACGGCGAGGTGGCGGTCGCGTTCCGGAACCACGCGGTGCGAAACCCTCGTGCGGTCATGCGCACCCCGATGACGCTGGCCGATCACCACGCCTCCCGCCTCGTGTCCGATCCCCTCCGCCTCTTCGATTGCTGCATCGAGACCGACGGCGCGGTGGCCTTGCTCGTCGTCGCCGCCGAGCGCGCGCGCGACTGCCGTGAGCCCCCCGCCTACGTGCTCGCCGGCGCGATGGCGGCGGGGCGACACCACATCCGGCTCGCGAGCTTCTTCGAGACGCCGCGCGAGGAGGACGGCGCGCCGCGGGCCGCGAGACAGCTCTGGGACATGGCGGGCGTGACCCCGGCGGACGTCGACGTCGCGTTCTTCTACGACTTCTTCACGCCGCTCGTGATCATGGGTCTCGAGGACTACGGCTTCTGCCGGCGCGGTGAGGGCGGTCCGTTCGTCGAGAAGGGCGGTCTCGCCTGGCCGCACGGCCGGCTCGTCTGCAACACGAACGGCGGGCAGCTCTCGGAGGCCTTCATCCACGGCCTCAACAACCTGAACGAAGCGGTGCGGCAGATCCGCGGCACGTCGACGTCGCCGGTCGAGGGCTGCGAGCTCGCCTTCGTCGCGGGCGCGAACACGGATCCGACGGGCGCCGTCCTCCTGCGCAGATGATGCGACGGGAGGCCGTCATCACGCGGGACCTGCCGCTCCCGCTGCCGACGCTCGACAACCGCGAGTTCTACGCGGCCGCGCGGCGCGGCGAGCTCTGTTTCCAGCGCTGCGCGACCTGTGGCCGCTTCCGGCACTACCCCCGCCCGCTCTGCCCGTCCTGTCTCTCGCGCGACTTCGCCTGGGAGCGCTCGACGGGACGAGGGACGGTCTTCACCTGGACGATCGTGCGCGGGCCGACGCTTCCCGCCTTCGAAGGCAATCTGCCCTACAACGTCGTCGACGTGGTGATGGGGGAAGGCGTGCACTTCGTGAGCCAGATCCTCGATTGCCCCCCCGAGGCAATCCATGCAGGCATGCCCGTCGAGACCGTCTTCGTGCCCGTGAGCGACGAGATCACCCTCGTGAAGTTTCGGCGGGTGCGGAGCGAGGACCGACAGTCTCGCTGAGTTCCATCCTCGAGGTCGAGGTAGTCGACCACC
>VBLA01000435.1 GCA_005879245.1 Deltaproteobacteria bacterium | reverse complement strand
CTTCTTCATCGCCCTCATGATCCTGCTGCTCGCGGTGATCTTCGTGATGACGATCCGGCGCTGAGCGGCGATCGCTCCGCGCGGATCGCGGCGATCACCACGATTCCGAGCACCGCCCCGAGGGCATTCATGGCGACGTCGCGGATGTCGCATACCCGTCCCGGGGTGATCCCCTGCAACAGCTCGTCCCCGAGCCCGATCGCCGCCGCGAGTGCGGCCGCGGCGGCGTAGGACGGCAGCGCCGCCGGCAGCGAGGGGACGATCGCACGCCATGCGAGCCAGGCCGCGATGCCATACTCCGGAAGGTGGGTGCGCTCTAGGTGCTGGGCCCGCAGCCACGACAACGCGAGACCGTAGCTCAAGCCGGCGACGGTGAGCGCCGCGTAGGCCCACCGTGGCGCTCGCCGGCGCCACAGCACGAAGACGACTCCGACCGTGGCCACCGCGACGCCCAGCCCGATCCCGGGACCGAGGAGCCAGCTGCCGAACCTGGTGCGGACGAGCGCGAGACCGAACCGTGGCCCGTAGGGGAGGAACGCATAGATGGCCGCGGTGTACGCGGCGAGGGCGGCCCAGTCCGCCCACACGGCCGTCGGTCGCCCGCGGATACGCCCCTGCGGCATTTCCACACCCGGCGCGCTCTCGACTACCTGCTCGCGTGCCAACGCCCTGCCCCTCCCGCTCCCCCGCGACCCATGCCGCGCATCTCCCCGCCCCCTACCCCCGCCCGAGCACGACCACGCAGGAGACCGCTCCTGGCCCGCCCACGTTGTGCGCGAGGCCGAGCTCCGGGTCCTTCACCTGCCGCTTGCCGGCCTCGCCGCGGAGCTGCACCACACACTCGGTGATCATGCGGACGCCGCTCGCGCCGATCGGATGGCCGAACGACTTGAGGCCGCCGCTCGGGTTGATCGGCAGACGGCCGTCGAGCGCCGTCTGGCCCTCCTCCTCGAGCCGTCCGCCCTCGCCTTTCGGGCAGAACCCCAGATCCTCGATGTTCGATATCTCCGTCCACGTGAAGCAGTCGTGCACCTCGGCGAAGTCGATGTCGCTCGGCGCGATGCCGGCCATGGCATAGGCCTGCTGGGCCGCCGCCTGGGTCGAGCGGAAGCCGAGGTAGTCGAAGGTCGGGTCGAAGTAGGGACGCCCGCTCGTCACCGCCAGGCCGGCGCCCTTCACCAGCACCGGGGCCTTCCGAAAACGCTTCGCCAGGTCGGCCCGGCAGATGATGGCCGCGGCCGCGCCGTCGGTCGTGGGGCAGCAGTCGAAGAGCCCGAAGGGCCAGGCGATGATCGGCGCCTTCAGCACCTGCTCCTCGGTCACCTCCATCCGAAGGTGCGCCTTCGGGTTCAGCGCCCCGTTACGGTGGTTCTTGACCGCGACCTTGGCGAGCGTCTCGCGACGGAGGCCGAAGGTGTGGATGTAGCGGTTGGCGGCGAGCGCGAAGAGCCCGGGCGCCGTGTTGCCGCGGGCGAGGAGGGGATGCCCGAGCCGCGGGATGCCGCGCCCGCCGCGGTCCTTCAGCTTCTCCGCCCCGAGCACGAGCACCATGTCGTACGTCCCCGCCGCGATCGCGAGGCAGCCGTTCCGGAATGCATCCGTCCCCGTCGCGCAGTAGTTCTCGACCCGCGTGATGGGGCGGTCGTAGAGCCGGAGTGCGTCGGCGAGCGAGACGGCCGCCTTCCCACCCCCCGACCCGGGGAGATAGGTGCCGAGGTACGCCGCCTCGATCTGGGCGGGATCGATGCCCGCATCGTCGTACGCCTCGAACGCGGCGTCGCAGATGAGTTCCTCGTAGCTCCGCTCGAAGCGGTCGCCGAACTTCGTACAGCCGATGCCGATGACCGCGACGCGGTCCTTCATCGCACCTCCACGGGGCGGGCCTTCCAGAAGTAGTAGCGGTTACCGCCGACCTCGTGAAGCCTGCGAAACGTCAGCTCGACGGGGGCACCAACCTTCACGTCACCGTCGGCCGCGTCGGTCACCTGGAGGTAGAGGCGCCCGCCGCCGTCGAGATCGACGACGGCCATCGGGAGCGGATGCTCGGGAACAGGGGCCAGGTTGTCGATCGTGAAGGTGAAGACGGTGCCGCGTTTGGCGAGCTTGTGATCCACCATCCGATCCTGGCTCCGGCAGCCGAGACAGACGCGCGCCTGCGGATACTGGACGAGGCCGCACGCTTCGCAGCGGCTGCCGTAGAGGCGGACGTTCTGCTTCAGCTCCTTCCACTCGACCATGCTCGTCACCGGCTCTCCGATCGACTCGCCGGGGAGAACGGCCTGGGCGCGGAGATAGCGTGCGTAGGAGGGCAGCGGAAGACCGCGCGCCAGGCGCTCGGCGACCGGCCGGGGGCGCGCCGCGGGCAACCGGTCGGTGGCGCGGAAGACGAGGACGTCCGCGCCTTCCCCGTACGCGCCGGTGACGAGAAACCCGGGCTCGCAGCCGGCGCGCCGGGCGGCATCGCCGGCGCTGCGGGCGTCGGGCGCCGCGAGGGCGAGCTTCGAGACGCGCGCGGGCGGGAGCTCCGCCCGGCGGAGGGCGAGCGCGACCGCCTCGCCCATGTCGCTCGCGTAGCCGTAGGTGGCGCCGAAGCGCGGCTCCGCCACCTGCAGGTAGCGCTGCTCGTCCGTCCGGAAGACGTACGTGAACTCCTCGCTGATCGAGGCGGTGGCGACGAGCTCCGCCACGACGTCGTCGCGTCCGACGGCGACCGCGAGCGCACCGTCACCGACGAGCGGCTCGAGCTCCGATTCGGGCTCGACGCGGCGCGCATCGGCCGCGACCACCAGCGCCGTACGGTGGCTGCCCGCGCGCACGCCGTCGAGGGCCGCGCGGAGCGCGCCGAGCCCCGCGCGCACCGAGCCGCCCAGGTCGGCGACCGCCGCCTCGCGCGGCAGATCGGCCGCGGTCGCGATCACGCTTGCCACCTGCTTCTCGTTGTAGGGCGAGCTCGTGCTCGCGAAGTAGAGCGCGTCGAACTGACCTGGGTCGGCGGGGTCGGCGTCGCCGAGGCAAGCGAGCACGGCGTCGGTGGCCATGGTGAGCGCGTCCTCGTCGAGCCCGGCGACCGTGCGCGTTCCGGGCGGCACCCGCGTCCCCCAGGCCTTGCCGATGAGTGCACGGTCGAGGCGCCGGCGCGGGAAGTAAGCGCCGGTCCGGGTGATACCCACCATCGCCGCGCCACCTTAATATACGGCCCCGGGACGAAGCCAGTCCCGCGCTTTGTCGGCGTCCGCCCCCATGGTACAGCGAGCGCGATGGGCCGCCCGCCCGCCATCGGCGCCGTCCAGCTCTCCACGGGTACGCCGCGCGTCGTCGCCGCTGGAGGGGAGGCCGAGCTCGACGCGCTCACCACGGCCGCCGGCGCCGACGTCGTGGAGCTGCGCGCCGACCTGTTCGAGGAGCCCCGGCCCGAGACCGTCACCGCCGCGCTCGTCCGGCTGCGCGCCGCCGGGCGTCCCATCATCCTGACGGTCCGCGCCGCTGCCGAGGGGGGACGTCCGCTCGACGAGGCGCGCCGTCACGCGCTCTACACCGCGGGCCTCCCGCACGTCGACGCGGTCGATCTCGAGATCGCTTCGGGTGCGCTCGTCGCCGAGGTGGTGCCCCGCGCCCGGGCGACGGGCCGCACGGTGATCCTCTCCGCGCACGCGTTCGACGCGATGCCGCCCGAGGATGCGCTCCGCGCCGCGATCGAGCGTGCCGCCGAGCTCGGCGCGGACCTGACGAAGATCGCGGCGCTCGCGGGCGACGCGGAGGAGCTCCGGCGCCTGCTCGCCGTCACGCTCGCCGCGCGTGACCGCCATGTCGTCACGCTGGCGATGGGTCCCATGGGTCCGCTCTCCCGGCTCGTGCTGCCGGCAGCCGGCTCGCTCCTGACCTATGGCCACGTCGGCCGGCCGACGGCCCCGGGACAGCTCGGCGTCGCCGAGCTCGCCGCGGAGCTCCGCCGCCTCTACCCTTCGTAGTCGGCGAGGGACGGACGTCGTGCGGTCTTCTTCTCGCCCTGCGCGCGCTTGTTCGCGAGCATCTTCTCCCTCGCCCGCCGCGACCGCCGTCGCTT